>NZ_JBEXUS010000025.1:0-93565 GCF_040614455.1 Nocardia sp. NPDC005978 | reverse complement strand
ATGTCCGACCCTCTCACACGGGGGTGTGGAAGATCGGAACCAATAAATTATTGGCACTGACATTCATCGACACACTATTGAGTTCTCAAAGAACAGGCGCACACGGAACTTCGCGGGCTCTTTGTCCCGGTCGGTCTCTGCGGCTGCTTTCAAAGCTTAGCTCGTAACCTCACAGAAACAAAATCGTCTGCTCGGTCGAGCCAATGTGAACATCAGGCGCTCCTCGTACAACCTCGTTCACCCGGTTCCGCGCCGAGCCTCTCGGCTCCGCGTCTCGGCCCCTGGTCGGTGTCCGTGTCGCTCTGACCTGGAATAAGTTACGTGTTGGTTGTTCGCATGTCAAATCGCCTGTTCAGGAGGGGTTTTCGCGAAGCGCTTCCAACCCCTGCCGTTCAGCTGACCGTCGGATACCCGTTGGCTCGCCGGCGAAACCGGTTCGCGCCCTGGGAATACCGACTAGTCGGCTGCCCCACGGTGCCCATCAGTCGGCTGCGCCGACGCGAACGATCTCCGCCCCCAGCGACCGCAGGTTCTCCACGAAATCCGGGTAACCCCGGTCGATGTGGAAGACGTCGTGGACTTCGGTCACCCCGTCCGCCACCAGACCCGCGAGCACCAGACCCGCGCCGGCCCGGATGTCCGAGCTCCACACCGGCGCGCTCGACAGCCGCGGAATACCGCGCACCACAGCGTGATGCCCGTCGGTCCGCGCATCGGCGCCCAGCCGGATCATCTCCTCCACGAAGCGGAATCGCGCCTCGAAGATGTTCTCGGTGATCATCGAGGTACCGTCCGCGATCGCGGCCAGGCCGATGGCCATGGGCTGCAGATCGGTGGGGAAACCGGGGAACGGGAGCGTCGAGAAGTTCACCGCGCGCGGGCGCTCGGACTGCACCACGCGGAAACCGTCCGGTTCGAACGAGATTCGCGCGCCGGCCGACCGCAGCTTGTCCAGGACCAGCGACAGGTGCTTGGGGTTGATGCCGGTGACCCGCACATCGCCCTGGGTCATGGCGGCCGCGATCCCCCAGGTGGCCGCGACGATGCGATCACCGATGACCCGGTGATCGATCGGGGCGAGCTTGTCCACACCCTGGATCGTCAGCACCGAGGTGCCCGCACCGGAGATGACCGCACCCATGCGCGCCAGCATGGTGCACAGGTCCACGATCTCGGGTTCGCGCGCGGCGTTGTCGATGACCGTCTCCCCCTCGGCGAGCACCGCCGCCATGAGGATGTTCTCGGTCGCGCCGACCGACGGGAAGTCCAGGCGAATGCGCGCGCCCTGCAGTTCCTCCGCACGGGCCACCAGGCAGCCGTGCTCGATCTCGCTGGTCGCGCCGAGCAGCCGTAGTCCCTGCTGGTGCATGTCCAGCGGCCGCGATCCGATGGCGTCGCCACCCGGCAGCGCCACCACCGCGCGCTTGCAGCGCGCCATCAGCGGACCGAGCACGCACACCGAGGCACGGAACTGGGTGACCGCCGGGAAGTCGGCGTGGTACTTGGGCTCGGGCGGCACGGTGATGGCCACCGTCCCGCCGGCGATCGTGACATCGCAGCCGAGGCCGCGCAAAACGTCTGCCATCAGCGGCACATCCAGGATGTCCGGGCAGTTCGTGATCGTCGTCGTGCCTTCGGCCAGCAGCGCGGCGGCCATCAGCTTGAGGACGCTGTTCTTCGCGCCGCCTACCGCGACCTCACCGACGAGCCTGCTGCCCCCGGTCACCAGAAACCGTTCACTCACGGGGGTCAGCCTAGTGGTCCGCTCCCGCGCTCGTGGCCTCTCCGCCCGGGCGCCAGAGGATGTCGCCGTCCGGGTTGGCCACCCGGCCCAGAATGAACAGCAGGTCGGAGAGCCGGTTCAGGTATTTCGCGGGCAGTGCGCTGGTGTCCTCGGGATGGGCGTCCACGGCCGCCCAGGCCGCCCGTTCGGCGCGCCGCGCCACCGTGCGCGCCGTGTGCAGCAGCGCCGCGAGCGGGGTGCCGCCGGGCAGGATGAACGAATTCAACGGCGCCAGAGGCTCATTGAACTCATCGCACCATTTTTCGAGGCGATCGATGTACGGCTGGGTGATGCGCAGCGGCGGGTACTTCGGCTCCTCGACCACGGGGGTGGACAGGTCCGCGCCGGCGTCGAAGAGGTCGTTCTGGATGGCGCGCAGCACGGTGGTGATGCGCTCGTCCGGATCGCCGAGCGAGATGGCGACGCCGATCGCCGCGTTGGCCTCGTCGCAATCGGCGTAGGCGATGAGCCGGGGATCGGTCTTGGACACCCGCGAGAAATCGCTGAGTCCGGTGGTCCCGTCATCGCCGGTACGGGTGTAGATCCTCGTCAGATGCACGCTCACAAGGCCAGACTAGCCGCGCGCGGCGGCCGGGAAACCCCGATGCGGCGTGACTACCTGCGCCGGCGGATGCGCTCGGACGGGCGGGACTCCACCCAGGACAGGAACGCCGCCAGGGCGCCGCGGTCCAGCGCCAGCTCGTAGCCGCCGTGATTGTCGGAGATCATGACGATGGCCTCGTCGGTCATGATGTCGTACTCGTCGTCGTGCGGACTGCGGCGGTTGCCCACCTCGATGTCCAGGCGGCGGATGGCGGTGTCCGGGCCGAGCTTGAGACTGGAGAGTTTGTAGAAGACGAGGTTGTCCTCGCCGTAGCGGATCAGGCCGTGCCGCCACCCGCCACCGTGCCCGCGAGCGGGGAGAACCCGCAGCAGCGCGGCGGTGCCGCCGCGGCGCAGCATGATGAGGCGATAGGTCGAGGCCAGGGCCAAACCGACAAGCAGCAGCACCAGAATGATCAGGACCACCATCCCAGTTCGCAATGCTGCTCCGTCCCTGTTACATCCGCGTGGCCGTCGAGCTCGTCCGGCAGAAGCCGGGCCCCGTGTTTGGTCGATAGTAGCGACCGCTCCGACACGAGGTCCGGCCATCCACCGAATGTGACGTATGCCCTGCTCAGCTGACCTGTGGGTTCAGCCCGTGGAGAACGGGGCGCCCCGCTCCGGATCGAGCGTCATGCGCCCGGCCGACTGCCCCGGACCGAGGGTTGTGCCCGTGCCGACGGTCCGCGCCCGAGCAACGGGCGCCGGGACGCGTCGAGGCGGGCGCGTTCAGCCGATGCTGAACGGCTGCCCGTACATGCTGATCTTCTTGTAATGGGAGCCGGTGATCTCGACCACCGAGAATTGCCGGGCCTGCGCATAACCCGCACAGCCCTGCATTTCCATCGGAACATCTTGGTAGTGAATGTGATACGTACCACTCGCGGGCATTTCGATTTTATCGATCTCGACGAAGGCGACCTGACCGAGGGACAGCGGGAAGTTCAGGCCCGCCGGGATCATCGGCGTCGTACGCGCCGTGGCCTCCGAGGCCCCCGGCGCGACCTGACAGCCGACGATGTAGCCCACCGTCAACTCGGAGACCCCGAACGCGGGAGAACCGTTGGCGCCCCGCGAATTCCGTGTTCCGCCATCGGGTCCGTCGACACCGTCCGGCATCTCGACCTCGGCGCTGACGTGGCCGGTGAGCCATGAGATCCGGCCCGCCCCGCCGGGTGCCGGGGACGGCGAAATGATCGCCTGCTCACCCACACTCGTGATCGTCACTCCCGGCCGCTCGATCCGGCCGTCCGGCAGCGGGACGGTGACGTCCGCGGCGGCGGTCGCCGGCCCGAGCAGAGCGAGTGTCACCGCGGCGGCGGTTACGGAACTCCATCGAACTATTCGAAATACGCTCATCCATCCCTCGCTCATCGTCGCGAGGCCGCACCCGTCCGAACCAGAGGGCGACCACGCTGCGCCAACTCGTTGAGGTAATGCCGGAATTTCCTGGAATAGCCGCGGCTTTCGCGAATGCTTCAGATCACATTCGAAGCCGGTGCCCGAGTGTAAACGAAAAGAGCGGCGCCCCGGGATATTTCCCGGAGTCGCCGCTCGATTGCCGAGTGGAACTCGAATCGGACAATCAAGTCCGAGGTGAAACGATCAGGATTCGGCAGCCTTCGCCAGGGCCCGAATCTGCCCCTGCGCCTTGGCCTGTGCGGCCGGACTCGCGTCCGCGTCGGCGAGCACGGCCTTGGCGGCCGCCTCGTCGATATCGGCCGCGAAATCGGCGGTCTCGGCCAGCACCCGCACCGAAGTGCCGGTGACGGAGAAGAATCCGCCGTGCACGGCCGCGACGATGCGCTCGTCGCTGTCGGACACGATGGTCACCGTGCCGGCTTCGACCAGCTGACCGAGCAGCGGTTCGTGGCCGGCCAGGATGCCGATCTCACCCTCCGTGGTCTGGGCGGAGACGAACTTCGCCCGGCCGGACCACAGCAGTCGCTCAACGGCGACCAGGTCAACGGACATATCTGCCATGGGTGACTACTTCCCGGCGATCTTCTTCGCAGCGGCCTCGACGTCGTCCAGGCCACCGCAGGAGTTGAACGCCTGCTCGGGCAGGTGGTCGAACTCGCCCTTGCAGACGCGATCGAAGTCGTCGATGGTCTGCTCCAGCGGCACGACGGAACCCGGCTGACCGGTGAACTTCTCGGCCACGATGAAGTTCTGGCCGAGGAACTTCTCCAGACGACGGGCGCGGCCGACGAGGACCTTGTCGCCTTCGGAGAGCTCGTCCATACCGAGGATGGCGATGATGTCCTGCAGTTCCTTGTACTTCTGCAGGATCCGCTTGACCTCGTTGGCCACCTGGAAGTGACGGTCGCCGACGATGGACGCCTCGAGGATACGAGAGGTCGAGGTCAGCGGGTCGACGGCCGGGTAGATGCCCTTCTGCGAGATCGGGCGCGAAAGCTCGGTCGTCGCATCGAGGTGGGCGAAGGTGGTCGCCGGCGCCGGGTCGGTGTAGTCGTCGGCGGGGACGTAGATCGCCTGCATCGAGGTGATCGAGCGACCGCGGGTCGAGGTGATCCGCTCCTGGAGCTGACCCATCTCGTCCGCCAGGGTGGGCTGGTAACCCACGGCCGAGGGCATGCGACCCAGCAGGGTCGAAACCTCGGAGCCGGCCTGGGTGAAGCGGAAGATGTTGTCGATGAAGAGCAGAACGTCCTGGTTCTGCACGTCACGGAAGTACTCCGCCATGGTCAGGGCCGACAGGGCGACGCGCATACGCGTGCCCGGCGGCTCGTCCATCTGGCCGAAGACGAGGGCGGTGTCCTGAAGGACGCCCATCTCTTCCATTTCCAGGTGGAGGTCGGTGCCCTCACGGGTACGCTCACCGACGCCCGCGAACACCGAGGTGCCGGAGAACTCGCGAGCGATACGGGTGATCATCTCCTGGATCAGAACGGTCTTGCCGACACCGGCGCCACCGAACAGACCGATCTTGCCGCCCTTGACGTAGGGGGTGAGGAGGTCGATGACCTTGACGCCCGTTTCCAGGATCTCGGTCTTGCCCTCGAGCTGGTCGAAGGCGGGCGGCTGGCGGTGGATGCCCCACTGCTCGCCGTCGCGGCCGAGGCCCGGGGAGTCCAGGCAGTCGCCGAGGGCGTTGAACACGTGGCCCTTGACGACATCGCCGACGGGAACCGAGATCGGCTTGCCGGTGTCGCGCACCTCGACGCCACGCACCAGACCGTCGGTCGGCTGCATGGAGATGGTGCGAACGATGTTGTCGCCCAGGTGCTGTGCGACCTCGAGGGTCAGCGTCTTGGCAACGGACTTCAGGGCGATGTCAACGTTCAGCGCGTTGTACAGCTCCGGGATCGAACCGCGCGGGAACTCGACGTCCACGACGGGTCCGATGACGCGGGAGACGCGGCCAGTGCCGGCGCCAACCCGGGTCTCTGTGGTGACACTTGCGGTCATTGCTTCTTCTTCCTGGCTCTAGTCGCGGTCCGAGCTCGAAGCCAGCGCGTTGGCGCCGCCGACGATTTCCGTGATTTCCTGCGTGATTCCGGCCTGGCGCAGCGAGTTCGCGGTACGGGTCAGTGAATTCACCAGATCCGTCGCGTTATCGGTGGCCGCCTTCATCGCGGTGCGGCGCGCAGCCGACTCCGATGCCGCCGCGTCGAGCAGCGACGAGTAAATCCGAGTGTTGACGTACTTCGGCAGCAGCGCGCCCAGCAGGACGTCCGCATCCGGCTCGAACTCGTACTGAGCCGCGGGGTCGGCATTGCCGTCCGAGAAGCTGTCCTCACCCAGTTCGAAGTTCTCGTCGACGTAGCTCACCTGGATGGGAGCCAGCCGGCGAACCTCGGGCACCTGCGACAGCATCGACACGAAACGCGTGTAGACGATGTGCAGTTCATCGACACCGGCGATGGTGCCGAGCCCGTTGGGGGCGGCGACTTCGCCGTCCGCGCCCGCCATGAACGCCTCGACCAGGTGGTTGCAGGCGGCGGAGGCATCGGCGTAGTTCGGCGACTGGGAGAACCCGGTCCACGCGCCGTTGGTCTCGCGACCACGGAAGGTGTAGTAGGTCAGGCCCTTCGAACCCATCACGTACAGGACGGGTTCCTTGCCCTCGGCGCGCAGGGTGGTCAGCAGCTCCTCGGTGCGCTTGAGCACATTGGAGTTGTAACCACCGCACATGCCGCGGTCGCTGGTGATCACCAGCACCGCGGCACGCCGCGCGTTCGGCCGCTCGGTGAGCAGCGGGTGGCTGAGATTGCCACTGGCGCTTGCCAATTCGGCGAGCACCTTGGTGATCTCTTCCGCATACGGCTTGGCCGCGGCGACCCGGGCCTGCGCCTTGCTGATTCGCGAGGTCGCGATCAGCTCTTGCGCCTTGGTGATCTTCTTGATCGAGCTCACGGAACGAATTCGGGAGCGCAGTTCGCGCACGCTAGGCATTAGCGGTTCACACTCCCTTCGTTACTCGAGACAGTCATTCGCATCAGCTTCGCCGCTCTTACTTCTCGACGTGCTTGCGAGTGACGGACAGCGACTCGACCTCTTCGTGATCGAGCTTTCCGGCCTCGGCCTCGTTGACCACGCGGCTGCCGTCCGAAGCGAGGAAGCCCTGCTTGAACTTGTCCGTCGCGGTCTTGATCGCGTCGGCGGGCTCGCCCTCGATCTTCTTCGCGCCGCCCTGCAGGGCGTCGAAGGAGTCCTGCACGGAGCTGTGCAGGAACTCGAGCAGCTCGGAGTTGAAGCGGCGGACGTCGCCGACCGGCACCGAGTCGTAGTAGCCGGCGTCGACCAGGAACAGCGAGACGACCTGGTCCTCGACCGCGACCGGGGCGTACTGGTCCTGCTTCAGCAGCTCGACCCAGCGCGCACCGCGCTCGAGCTGCGCCAGGGAGGCCGCGTCGAGATCGGAGGCGAAGGCGGAGAACGCCTCGAGCTCGCGGTAGGAGGCCAGCTCCAGACGCAGCGAACCGGCGACCTGCTTCATGGCCTTGGTCTGCGCTGCGCCACCGACACGGGAGACGGAGATACCGACGTTGATGGCCGGGCGGACACCCTTGTTGAAGAGGTCCGACTCGAGGAACACCTGACCGTCGGTGATGGAGATGACGTTGGTCGGGATGAACGCCGAGACGTCGTTCGCCTTGGTCTCGATGATCGGCAGCGCGGTCATGGAACCGGCACCGAGCTCGTCGGACAGCTTGGCCGAACGCTCCAGCAGACGGGAGTGCAGGTAGAAGACGTCACCCGGGTACGCCTCGCGGCCCGGCGGGCGACGCAGCAGCAGCGAGATCGCGCGGTAGGCCTCGGCCTGCTTCGACAGGTCGTCGAACACGATCAGGACGTGCTTGCCCTGGTACATCCAGTGCTGGCCCAGGGCCGAACCGGTGTACGGCGCCAGCCACTTGAAGCCGGCGGAATCGGACGCGGGGGCCGCGACGATGGTGGTGTACTCCATCGCGCCGTGGGCCTCCAGCGCGGCCTTCACGCCCGCGATGGTGGAACCCTTCTGGCCGATCGCGACGTAGATGCAGCGCACCTGCTTGGTCGGATCGCCGGTGGCCCAGTTGGCCTTCTGGTTGATGATGGCGTCGATGCAGACCGCGGTCTTGCCGGTCTTGCGGTCGCCGATGACGAGCTGACGCTGGCCGCGGCCGATGGCGGTCAGGGCGTCGATCGCGGTGATGCCGGTCGCGAGGGGCTCGCCGACGGGCTGGCGCTCCAGCACGGTGGCGGCCTGCAGCTCGAGCACGCGACGCTCGTCGGCCTCGATGTCGCCGAGGCCGTCGATCGGGGCGCCCAGCGGGTTGATGACGCGACCGAGGAACTTGTCGCCAACGGGGACCGAGAGCACGTCGCCGGTACGACGGACCTGCTGGCCCTCCTCGATGGTGTCGAACTCACCCAGGATGACGGCACCGATCTCGGTGTCCTCCAGGTTCAACGCGACGCCGAGCTTGCCGCCGGGGAATTCCAGCAGCTCGTTGGCCATCGCGGACGGGAGGCCGCTGATGTGGGCGATACCGTCGCCGGTGTCGGTGACCACGCCCACTTCCTCGATGGAGGTTTCCGGGGTGTAGCTCTGGGTGTAGCTCTCGATCGCGCTACGGATCTCATCGGGGGAGATCGTCAGCTCCGCCATGTTCTTCCTGCTCTCGCTGTGGTCTCGTAAGTCGGTGTGTAAGTGCGCTTCTCGGCCGTGTCTCAAGCGAGAGACTGGCGCAAGCGCTGCAGTCGGCCGACGGCGCTGCCGTCGATCAGGTCGTCGCCCACGCGCACGACGACGCCGGCCAGCAGGCTCGGGTCTTCCTGCACATGCACCGTGACGGGCTTGTCGTAGATGCGCTGCAGCGAGGCAGCGAGCTGCTCGCGCTGCTGCGTCGTCAGGGCAGACGCGGAGCGCACGTGCGCCACGATCTGATCCCGGAGCGACGCCGCCAGGTCGGACAGGTGGTCGAAAGCCGCGCCGATGTCGCCCTTCTTGCTGCGGGCGACTGCCTGCTGGACCAGCTCGAGGGTGATCTCCTCGACCTTGCCCGCGAGCAGACGCTGCACCAGTTCACGCTTGGCAGTCAGGGACTGGCCGTGATCGGTCAGCGCCTGCTCCAGCGCGGGGTTGTCGTCGACGATCCGGCCCAGCCGGAACAGCTCGTCCTCGACGGCGGTGAGGCGGCCGCGATCCTCCGCGGCACGCAGCAACGCCTCGCGGCCGAGCAGGACCAGGCTGTCGACCAGGTCGCGGGCACGGGACCAGTCCTGTGCCACGGCGGTGGTCAGCACCGCCTGGGTGGCCGCGCTGATCTTGCCGCCGAACAGGCGCTCGGCCAGTTCGGCGCGGGCCGCACTGGACACCGACTTATCCGCGAGCGCCACACGCAGCGAGCGCTGGTCGTCGAGGACGGCGACAACGGCGAACAGTTCGGAGCCCGTCGTGGCCGCGACGGTGTCGCTTCCGGTCAGAGCGGCCCGAAGAGCTTCCCGCGCACGGGAGCTCGCCTCGCGGCTCGCTGCGTACATGCTTCCCACTTTCGGTTCGTTACCTTCCGACCCCGATGCCGGCGTTCGAATCCAGTTCCGCGAGGAACCGGTCGATCGACGCCGCCTGCTTGGCCTCGTCGGCCACCGACTGACCGATGATCTTCTCGGCCAAGTCGACCGCGGTGCGGCCCAGCTCGGAGCGAAGCTCGGTCACGATCTGCTGACGCTGCGCCTCCAGCTGGGTCTGACCAGCGGCGACGATTCGGTCGGCCTCAGCCTGCGCATCGGAGCGCATCTGGGACAGGATGGTCTGGCCCTGGGTGCGCGCTTCCTCACGGATGCGCGCGGCCTCGAGGCGAGCCTCGGCCAGCTGCTCCTGGTACTGCTGCAGGGTCGCCTGCGCCTCGGCCTGCACGGCCTCGGCCTTGGCGATGCCGCCTTCGATCTTCTCCGAGCGCTCGTCGAGCACCTTGGTCAGACGCGGGATCACGTACTTGTAGAACGCGAAGCCGATGACCAGGAGGCAGACCGCAGACCAGAAAATGTCATACGGCTCCGGGATGAGGGGGTTCTGTTCCGACCCCTCAGCCGCGAGCAAAGTCATGTTGCTCATCGCTGATTATCCGGAATCAGAAGATGAAGCCGGCGACGAGGCCGATCAGCGCCAGGGCCTCGGTGAACGCGATACCGAGGAACATGTTGGTGCGGATGGTGCCCTGGAGCTCGGGCTGACGCGCGATGCCCTCGATGGCCTTACCGACGACGATGCCGACGCCGATGCCGGGGCCGATCGCGGCGAGGCCGTAGCCGATGGCGCCGAAGCCGGTGGACTTGGTCTCAGTCGCCTGCGCCAGGATCGAGAGGGTGCTGCTCATGGTGTTGTTTTCCCTTTCTGTCGCCCACCCGCCGTCGGCGCGTGAAGCAGGTTTGTGGAAATTTGGTACCGGTCGGTCAGTGGGAGTCGGCGTGCTGCGCGAGACCGATGTAGACAGCGGTCAGCAGCGCGAACACGTACGCCTGCAGGAAGACCACCAGCAATTCGAAGAGGGTGAAGCCGAAGCCCGCGAGGAGCGAGAACGGCGAGAACACCTTCATCCAGGAGGCGGCGTCGAACAGGAAGAACTGGGTGGCGCTGAAGAACAGCACCAGCATGATGTGACCGGCCAGCATGTTCGCCATGAGTCGCACGGTCAGGGTGAACGGCCGCAGCACGAAGGTCGAGATGAACTCGATCGGAATCAGCAGCACATGCAGGGCCGGCGGCACGTTCGGCACGACGATGCTCGAACGCATGTATTTCAGGAAGCCGTACTTCTTGATGCCCACGTAGTTGAACGTCACGTACGCGACCAGCGCCAGGACCAGCGGGAAGCCGATGCGGGCATTCGAAGAGATGTTCAGGCCCGGAATGATGCCGGAGATGTTCAGGAACAGGACCGAGAAGAAGATCGTCGCGATGAGCGGGAAGAACTTCTTGCCGGATTCCTTGCCGAGCACCTCGTCACAGATCTGCTCCTTGACGAACACCAGCGCGGATTCCGCCACATTCTGCAGGCCTCGCGGAACCAGCTTCGGGCTCCGGAATGCGAGGAACATGACGGCCAGCAGAACGGCCGACATGACGATGCGAATCAGCATCAGCCGATCGAGCTGAAAAAGTGTCCCCTCGAACAGCACTGCTGGAGGGAAGAAGTCGTTAAGCGACGGCGCGTGGAACTCGCCCGCAAGAATGGTGACGCTCAGCGTTCTCTCCCGTGGTCGGGCCGCAGGAAAGGTTTTTCCCTGCGGTTCGATCGGACATTGACGATCTGGTGGTCGACTCAGGTCGGCTCGAAGTTCGTCAGCAGCTGTTCGGGCCAAGCCCGGGCGTCTGTACGCGCGTCGGCGACATCGTCGACGGTGCAGAACCGTGACCCTGGGGGTCAGGTACGGCAGTAAGCATAACCTGCTCTCAGGCGGGTCTCAGGTGACCCCCCCTTGTGCTTCGGTCGGCTACAAGTAAAGAGTTTATCAAGTTATCTACGACAGCGTGTAGGGGGCCGCCTGAACAGCCGGTGAACTGCGCCGAAGCTACAGTTCGCGGTCCACCTCGACGGTCGGAACCTTTTGGCGCAGAAGGCCGTACGTCTCCGCGCCGAGCACAACCAGCAGTGCGCCGACGACCGTCAGGAACAGGGCGCCGGAGCTGTAGAAGTCGTACTGCTTGAGAACCGCGACGACCACGAGGGCCACCAGCAGCTTGCCCACCCAGCTGCCGAGCAGCACGATGCCCTGCAATCCGGATTCGATCTTGGCACTGAAGAGCACCGAGGCGGCGGTCGTCAGAATGAATCCGCCGCCGATGGCGGCGCCGAGCAGGGCGCCCCACAGGCCGGGCGTACCGGCGATAATCGTGGACAGAATTGCCGAAATCACAACCAGCACAGCCAAACCGGCGATGCCGTAGCGCAGCGCGGCCCGCAGTGGGGCGTCGGGACCTGGTTCGGAAGGCTTGCTCACGTCCGGAAACTTTACCCGGCGGTTCTACCGCCGACCCGCCCGGTCAATCCGCGCCACGACGGGACCGCGGTCACGATGAGCGCGAAAACCAGGCCCGCCGCGAACAGCAGCACCACCAGCGTGCGATCCATCAATGACGTCCCGACCGCGCCGAATGCCAGCACGCTCACCCACAAGTAGATCAGCAGCACGACGCGTCGGTGCGAATGCCCGATCTGCAGCAAACGGTGATGCAGATGCATTTTGTCCGGAGTGGAGAAACTCACACCCGCGCGCACGCGGCGCACGATCGCGAGCACGAGATCGAGGACCGGAATGAACATGACCGCGCCGACCAGCAACAGCGGCGAGAGCAGGCCGACGATGTCGCGCGGGCCGTAACCCTGCAGCGGAATTCGCCCGGACGCGCCGGTGGACACCGCGGCCAGCATCAATCCGATGAGCATGGAACCGGTGTCGCCCATGAATATTCGGGCCGGCTGGAAATTGTGCGGGAGAAATCCCAGGCAACCGCCGGCCAGCGCCGCGGCCAGCAACGCGGGCGGATACGTGTCGGTCGCCCCGCCCACCTCGTAGAGCAGGCCCACGGTGAATACGAACACCGCCACCGAGGCGATGAACCCCAGGCCCGCGGCCAGGCCGTCCAGGCCGTCCACGAAATTCATGGCATTGATCAATGTCACGGTGATGCCGACCGTGACCAGGCCGCCCTGCAGCGGATCCAGGACCACGGTCTCGTTGGTGAAGGGGTTGTAGATCGCGACCCAGCTCAGGCCCATGACGGCCATCACACCGGCCGCGGTGATCTGCCCGACGAATTTGGTGAGCGCGTCCAAACCCCAGCGATCGTCGATGATGCCGACCAGCACGATCAGCGTGCCCGCCGCCAATACCGCCGGAATGTCCTTCGGATACTCGAAGCCGCGGCGCAGTGCGGGCAATTGATGGGCGAACATGACC
Source organism: Nocardia sp. NPDC005978 (assembly GCF_040614455.1). NCBI lineage: Bacteria > Bacillati > Actinomycetota > Actinomycetes > Mycobacteriales > Nocardiaceae > Nocardia > Nocardia sp. NPDC005978. The sequence goes on along the minus strand of NZ_JBEXUS010000025.1, from coordinate 80,766 downwards.
GCGGCGAGTACACCCAGATAAATTCCCAATCCGCCCATGCGCGGCACCGGCTTCACGTGCACGTCGCGTTCGCGCGGTACCGCCACCGCACCGAATCCGATTGCCATGACCCGGATTCCACCGGTGAGCAGAAAGGTGACGACGGAGGCGACGAGCAGCACCAACAGCAGCTCGCGCAGTGGGACGACCGCGCCCTGGCTGAATACGCCCTGACTCAACAGCATCTAGGTGGCCGTCACCGCTCACCGGGCGAGCGCAGTTCCTCCGGCGACATGCCGAGGACCTCCGCGATCTTCTCCACCGGAATCGCACCCTCGCGCAGCACGCGCGGCGCGTCCGAGGTGAGGTCCACGATGGTGGAGGCGACGGCGTGATCGGCCGGGCCGCCGTCGAGGTACACCCCGACCAGCTCGCCGAGTTGTGCCTTGGCCTCGTCGACGGTTTTGGCGGGCGGCTGGCCCGAGACGTTCGCGCTGGAGACCGCCAGCGGGCCGACCTCGCGCAGCAGCTCGAGCGCCACCGGGTGCAGCGGCATGCGCAGCATGACGGTGCCGCGGGTGTCGCCCAGATCCCAGGCCAGCGAAGGCGCCTGCTGCACAACGAGACTCAGGCCGCCGGGCCAGAAAGCGCGAATCAGGTCGCGGGCCTGCGGGCGCACCGAGAAGACGAGTCCGTCGATGGTCGTCCAGGAACCGACCAGCACCGGCACCGGCATGTCCCGGCCGCGGCGCTTGGCCGCGAGCAGCGCGCTGACCGCCTGGCTGTCGAAGGCGTCGGCGGCCAGGCCGTAGAGGGTGTCGGTGGGAATGACGGCCAACCGTCCCGATTTCAGCGCACTCCGGGCCGCGATCAGTCCGGCGGCTCGTGAATCGGAATCGGCACAGTCGTAGACGGTACTCACGCGCAACATCTTGGCACGAACGCCGGAGAACGCCATCGCCGCCGCCGGGTTTCGCGATCGAATCCGAGATCCGCGCGGTGCGAGCGCACTCCGGGCAGCCGGTCCGTTCGTTCCCGGGGTTCGGACCGGATGGGCATCCGGTCGCAGAACAGGGCATGCGCGGAACCGTGCCCGCGGTGTGACCGCTCGTTTCAGTGCGCGGTCGGCAGGGCGGCGGCGCGGGCCACGACGAAGCGGGGTTTGCCCGCCAGGTCGGGGTGTTCGACCACCTCGGTGAAGCCCGCGGCGGTCAGCAGCGCGGCCACGCCGGAGCCGTTGGTGTCGTCGTGTTCGATGGCCACCACGCCGCCGGGGCGAAGCAGGCGGGCGATGTTGGGGATCATCGGGCGGATGACGTCGAGGCCGTCGGGGCCGCCGAACAGGGCGCGGTGCGGATCATGGTCCGCCACTTCGGGATCCAGGACCGCGGCCTCGGGAATGTAGGGCGGATTGGATACCAGGACGTCGACCCGGCCGGTGAGATGTTCCAGCAGGGCGGGATCGGTGACGTCGGCGGCGTGCAGGTCGATGGGGGTGTCGCCCTCGTCGGCCAGTTGCAGGGCGTTGCGGCGGGCCCATGCCAGCGCCTCGGTGTCCAGTTCCACCGCGTGCACCTGGGCGTCGGGGCGGGCGTGCGCGACGGCCAGGGCCAGGGCGCCCGAACCGGTGCACAGATCGACCACGATCGGCTGGTGCTCGTGCCCGGCGGCTTCGAGTTGCCCCAGCGCCCAGGCGAAGACGAGTTCGGTTTCCGGGCGGGGCACGAAAACGCCCGGCCCGACCGCCAGATCGATCTCCCCCATCGCCGCGGTGCCCGTGAGGTGTTGCAGCGGAACGCGTTCGGCGCGCCGGTCGACGAGTTTGCGGAACTCCTCGAGCTGGTCCGCGGTCACCATCGGCACGAGCACCAGCCGCATGCGGTCCACGCCGAGGACATGGGCGGCAAGGTGTTCGGCGTCGGCGTCGGGACTGGGTACCCCGGCGGTGCGCAGGATCTCGGCCGCCTCCCGAATCGCGGGCCGCAGTGGCGTGCGGGGCTGCGCCGACTCCCCCGTATTACTGCCGATCACCTGGAAGCCTCGCTTCTACTGGTCCGCCTCGCCGAGCATGCGGCGGACGGCCCGGAAGCCGCCGCCCGGTTCTGACACGTACTGCGGTAGGTGCGGAAACCATCCCGGGACGTCCCGGGGGTACCCATGTTCTCACGGATTCGCCGCGCCGGCCGCCCGGTCGCACAGGGTCGCGGCGTGCCCTATTCCGCGGCGAGCCGGGCCGCGCGGTCGGCCTCGCCGAGGGCGTTGAACAGGTCGTCCAGCCCGCCCTGCAGCACGGCGTCGAGGTTGTGCGCCTTGAAGCCGATGCGGTGATCGGCGATGCGGTTCTCCGGGAAGTTGTAGGTGCGGATGCGCTCGGAACGGTCGACCGTGCGGATCTGGGTGGCGCGCCCGGCGGCGGCTTCCTGATCGGCCTGCTCCTCGGCCAGGGCCTGCAGCCGGGCCGAGAGGACCTGCATGGCGCGCATCTTGTTCTGCAGCTGCGAGCGCTCGTTCTGACAGGTCACCACGATGCCGGTGGGCAGGTGGGTGATGCGCACCGCGGAGTCGGTGGTGTTGACGCCCTGGCCGCCCTTGCCGGACGAGCGGTAGACGTCGATGCGCAGGTCCTTGTCGTCGATCTGCACCTCTTCGACCTCGTCGGGCTCGGGGTAGACCAGCACGCCGGCGGCCGAGGTGTGGATGCGGCCCTGCGATTCGGTGACCGGCACGCGCTGGACGCGGTGCACGCCGCCCTCGAACTTCAGCTTGGACCACACGCCGTCGCGGGAGGGCTCCTTGGCCTTGATCGAGATCGTGGCTTCCTTGTATCCGCCCATGTCGGTGACGGTCGCGTCCAGGACCTCCACCTTCCAGCCGTGCCGTTCGGCGTAGCGGATGTACATGCGGGCCAGGTCGGAGGCGAACAGCGCCGACTCCTCGCCGCCCTCACCCGACTTCACTTCCAGCACAACATCATCGGCGTCGTGCGGATCGCGCGGGGCGAGCAGGTCGGTGAGCGCCTTCTCGTATTCCTCGACCTGCGCGCGCAATCCGGGGATCTCGGCGGCGAAGGAGGAATCGTCGGCGGCCAGCTCTTCGGCGGCGGCCAGATCGTCCCGGGTGGAGGTCAGCTTGTTGTAGGCCGACATGATCGGACCCAGTTCGGCGAAGCGCTTGCCCACGCGCCGGGCCGCACCCGGGTCGTTGTGTAGCGCGGGGTCAGCGAGCTGGGACTCGAGCCCGGAGTACTCGGCCAGAATGTCGTCGATCGCGGAGGGGGCCATCTTGTCGGCCATCGCGGTTCTCCTCGGATAGGGCGTGCACAGTCAGTTTGCGGGTCATTCCGCTGCCGTCCGCGGCCCGACCCTGGAAACACCGCGACGCCCGCCTGCACGGGGCAGACGGGCGTCGTCAGGGAAGCTACTTGGCTTCGGCGCCCTTCGCGGCACGCTTGCCGTAGCGAGCCTCGAAGCGAGCCACGCGGCCACCGGTGTCCAGGATCTTCTGCTTGCCCGTGTAGAACGGGTGGCACTGGGAGCAAACTTCGACCGTGATCTGGCCGGACTCCTTGGTGCTCTTGGTCTGGAAGGTGTTGCCGCAGCCGCACACGACCGTCGTATCGACGTACGTGGGGTGAATTCCTGCCTTCATGGTGTCCTTTCGAAAGGCGCCGGGTCGCCTCGCCAGGGTTGTCACCTGGCAGCAAGCGTGAACCGGAACCGACATAGGCATGGTTGCCGACTGATGAGTGTAAACGTCACCCCCGGCGCGTTTTGTTCCACCCCTCATCCGCCCCGGTCGGAGGCACCGCCGCCTATCCCAGCGGTCCCGCCTCGTCGACACAGACCTCGAGCCCGAGCACGCGGAACAGCCCGCAGACCGCGACGGCCGCCGAACCCGCGGTGGCGATGCCCGCACCCGACCCGGTACCCCCGCCCGAGCCGGTCTCCGCCGCGGCGACGCCGGATCCGGCCGCGATCAGCGCCGCTACCGCGATGATAGTGGCCGTTACCTTGCGCAATGTCGTACCTCTGTCTCGAAGAATGTGGAACCACACGGGCGGATCGAACGCACTACCCGCACGGCTAGGAGAGCGCGGGCAGCGGGTACCGGCGGCACTCCTGCGACGGATCGATGATGAACACGCGGACCAGCGAGCAGACCGCGGTCGCGACCACCGTTCCCGAGCCCGATGCCGATCCGGTGCCGGAAGCCGTGTCGGGGCCGGCCGCGGTCGCGGATCCCCCGCCGATCAGAGTCAGGGCCGCTGCCGCGGCCAGTGTGGTTGCTGCCTTGCGCATGGTCGTGGACCGCCCGCCTGTTGATGTGAAGTACTTGCGACTCACAAAATATTGCGGGTCACCCGTTTCGCGACGGGGTTTGCGGCCCCCACTTTTCGGGGGTTCTCGACTCCACCGCCCCCAAAACTGCGGGCGCGCAGATGGTTCGGGCTCGAGTCAGGCTGGAAGTCGAGTAGTTCGCTACTCAAGAATACGAACAGCAGTGTTCATAGAGTAGTTCCAGGTGAGAGGCTTACCACTACCGGGAGGACAGCTGTGACCAGGAGGGACGCGACAGCGGGGGTGGTCCTGGCGGGGTTGGCTCTGCTGGTACTGGCGGGCTGGTGGGGTGCGCCCGGGGCGGGCGACGACGGGGCGGGGCGGGTAGCGACGCCCGCCGCGGCACGCGGGGACGCGACCACCCTCATCCATCCGGCGGTCACGGCATCGGACAGCGGGTCCGGCGCCGTGACCGCCACCATTCTGGGATTCATGATCGCCGGGGCGATGCTCGTCGGGCTGTTCTTCTACAGCCCGCGCGCGGTGCCCGTCCTGAGCCCGGGGCACTGGAGCACGCTCATGGCGAGCGTGCGGCCCCGGAAACAGCAGCGGCCCCGCCGAAGCGGGGCCGTCACTGTCAATGCCGTTCTAGGACAATGTTATTCGTCCATCGCCCCGGGGGCGGTCTTGGAGACCGTCATCAGGAACTCGGCATTGCTCTTGGTCTTCTTGAGCCGATCCACGAGCAGATCGATGGCCTGATGTGAATCCAGGCCCGAGAGCACGCGGCGCAGCTTGTGCACCACGCCCGCCTCGTCCGGAGACATCAGCAGATCGTCACGACGGGTGCTGGAGAGATTGACGTCGACCGCCGGGAACACACGCCGCTCGGCGATCTTGCGATCCAGCTTGAGCTCGGCGTTACCCGTGCCCTTGAACTCCTCGAAGATGACCGTGTCACCGGTGGAACCGGTCTCGACCAGCGCCGAGGCGATGATCGTGAGCGAGCCGCCGTTCTCGATGTTGCGGGCCGCGCCGAGGAACCGCTTGGGCGGGTACAGCGCGGTGGAATCCACACCACCGGAAAGGATTCGGCCCGACGCCGGGGACGAGTTGTTGTACGCGCGGCCCAATCGAGTGATCGAGTCGAGCAGCACCACCACGTCCTGCCCCATTTCCACCAGCCGCTTGGCGCGCTCGATGGCGAGCTCGGAGACGGCGGTGTGGTCGCCCGGCGGGCGGTCGAACGTGGAAGCGATGACCTCGCCGCGCACGGAGCGCTGCATATCGGTCACTTCCTCGGGACGCTCGTCCACCAGCACGACCATCAGGTAGCACTCGGGGTTGTTCGTGGCGATCGCGTTGGCGATGTCCTGGATGACCGTGGTCTTACCCGCCTTGGGCGGGGACACGATCAGCGCGCGCTGGCCCTTGCCGATCGGCATGATCAGATCGATGATGCGCGTGGTCAGCTTGTTCGGCTGGGTCTCGAGGCGCAGTCGCTGATTCGGGTACAGCGGGGTGAGCTTGTTGAATTCCGGTCGGCGCTTTGCGGATTCGACATCCGAGCCGTTGATGGAATCCAGGCGCACCAGCGGATCGAACTTCTGCCGCTGATTGCTCTGATCACCGTCGCGCGCCGCGCGCACCGCACCGGTGACAGCGTCACCGCGGCGCAGGCCGTTCTTGCGCACCAGGTTCATGGACACGTACACGTCGTTCGGGCCGGCCAGGTAGCCGGAGGTCCGCACGAACGCGTAGTTGTCGAGCACGTCGAGAATGCCGGCCACCGGCTGCAGGACGTCGTCCTCGCGGATCTCCAGCTCACGGCTCTCCCGGCTGCCGCCGGCGTCGCCCGCCACGCCGTCGCGGTCACGCCCGCGACGCCGCTCGCGGAAGCGGCGGCCCCGGCGGCCGCGGCCGCCTTCCTCGTCGTCGTCGGCGGCCGCGCGATTGCGATCGCGGTCGTTGTTGCCGCCGCGCGCGGTGCCGTTCTGGTTCTGCTGGTTCTGGCCGCCCGACTGCTGGTTGTTGCGGTCGCGACGACGCTCACCGCCCTCGGAATCCGACTTCTCGGCGGCTTCGGAGTTGGTGGCGGCGGCTTCGCCGGCGTTGCCGGATCCGCCCCGCTGCTCACGGCCACGGCGCTGGCGGCCCCGGCCGCGCTCGCCGCGTTCGCGGCCTTCCTCGCCGCCGTCGGCCCGATTGCCTTCGGCCTCTTCGCGCTTGGCCTCACGCGGCTCGGCGGACTTCTCCGGAGCGGACCCGGTACGCGCGGGCGCCTCGGCCTGCGTGCGGGTCTCCTCGGCCTTCGGGGCCGGGCTCTCGGTCTTCGCGTCGGCGTTATCGGCCTTCGCGGCAGGGGTCTCAACCTTGGCGGGAGCGGCCTCGACCACGGCGGACTCGCCCTTGGCCTTGGCGTCGGTGCGCTTGGCGGTGGACTTACCGCTTACCGCGCCGCCACTCACCACGGCCGACTTGGCCGATCCACCCGACTGATTTTCCTTGATGGCGGCGATGAGATCACCCTTACGCATTCCGGAAGTGCCTCGAATACCGAGTTCCCCCGCAAGCGCACGCAATTGCGGCAACAACATTCCAGTCAGCCCCGATCGTGCGATGTCAGTGTGTTCGCTCATCTTCGAAATCTGTCCGGATTCACTATCGCGATCCGAGGAGTTTGAATCACTTTCCACCCCGGGTGTCGCGAGCAGGTCCGTCTCTGTCACGGAAATCCTTTCCTTCCCTCGACCGCCGTGTGCCTGATCGAGGGTTCCTCCTGCAGTCCGGTCTGATGCCGGACTCGGATGCCGTATCGCCTGTCCCGCCGGATCGGTGGGGGTACCTCCGCGTGGGCCTGCCCACCGAGTGAAAAGGCGGGAGAGATCATCCCAGTTGACTGGCTACCCCCAAGTTTCGAGCCTCAAGCCTCGAGCCTGAGCAAGGAGCCTCTGGAGCGATTGCCCTAATGAAGCACCGGCGTCTGACGCGCACGATGTACGGACTCGCTCAGGATAGCTCCCGCCCTTTACATCGGCAAGGCAGGCACGCGGTCAATCCACCAGCACGCCGTCGGCGATGCCGGGTTCGAGAACCCGCAGGCCGTCGGCGATCGCGAGTTCACGCAGTTCCGCAGGGAATTCGCTGGTCCCGAGGGCCAAGACCGTCGGACCGGCGCCCGACACGGTGGCCGCCAGGCCCGCCGCGCGCAACCGTTCGATCCATTTCGTCGTCAGCGGCAGCGCCGAGGCGCGGTAGCCCTGGTGTAGCCGATCCTGGGTGGCGGCCATCAGCAGGTCAGGGCGCTGCGTCAAGGCGACTACCGACAGCGCCGCGCGACTCGCGTTGAAGGCCGCGTCGCCGTGCGGCACGGTCTCGGGCAGCAGGCCGCGGGTGTGCGCGGTGGAGGACCGCTCCTCGGGAATGAGCACGAACGGGCGCAACGACGGGTGCGGATCCAGCCGCACCGCGCGGTATACGCGCTGATGATGCTCGGCGGCGCCGTTGGGCTCGCCCCGATGTTCGGTTTCGGTCCAGGACACCACGATTCCGCCCAGAATGCTGGCGGACGCGTTGTCGGGGTGGCCCTCGAACTCCGAGGCCAGCTGCACCATGACGGCGTCGTCATAGGCCAGTCCGGCATCGAATTTCGCGGCCAGACCGCGGCCGGCGGCCAGACCGCCGACCACCGCCGAGGCGGAGGAGCCCATGCCCCGCGAATGCGGAATCACGTTGTGGCACACCACGTCCAGGCCGTCGGCCCAGACGCCCGCGGCCTGCAGGCCGCGCTCGATGGCGCGCACCACCAGATGCGAAGGGCCCCAGGGCACATCGTCGGCGCCCTCCCCCTCGACCCGGATGTTCAGCCCGGACTCGGTGGTGGACACCGAGATCTCGTCGTACAGCCCCAAAGCGATTCCGAGGGAATCGAAGCCCGGCCCCAGATTGGCACTGGACGCCGGGACCCGCACCGTGACCGAAATTCCGGCGGGCAGGGTGCGAGTCATCACCTGACTGTCGCGCGAATTCAACTCAGGCCAGCTCGAGTTCGCGGGCCACGGCCACGGGGTCGACATGGATGGGCTTGATCTCCGGCATGCCGGCCAGTGCGTTGTCCGGGTCCTTGAGGCCGTTGCCGGTCACGGTGCAGACCACGGTCAGGCCGGCGTCGAGCCAGCCTTCCGCGCGCGCGGCGAGCAGACCCGCGACCGAGGCGGCCGAGGCGGGCTCGACGAAAACGCCCTCGGTGGCCGCGACCAGGCGGTACGCCGCGAGGATCTCCTCGTCGGTGGCCGCGCGGAACGCGCCGCCGGACTCTTCCTTGGCGGCCACGGCCTGGTTCCAGGACGCGGGCGCGCCGATGCGAATCGCGGTCGCGATCGTCTCGGGATCCTTCACCGGGGCGCCGTTGACCAGCGGCGCGGCGCCTGCGGCCTGCACGCCGAGCATGCGCGGCAGCGAGGTGGTGACCCCGTCCGTGTAGTACTCGTTGTAGCCCTTCCAGTACGCGGTGATGTTTCCCGCGTTGCCGACCGGGAGCACGTGCACGTCCGGGGCCTTGCCGAGCACGTCGGCGATTTCGAAGGCGGCGGTCTTCTGCCCCTCGATCCGGTACGGATTGACCGAGTTCACGAGGCCGACCTCGGGGAATTCCGCGGTCACCTTGCGCGCGAGCTCGAGGCAGTCGTCGAAGTTGCCCTCGACCTGGATGATCTTCGCGCCCAGCATGACCGCCTGGGCCAGCTTGCCCATGGAGATCTTGCCCTGCGGGATCAGGACCGCGCAGGACATGCCGGCCCGGGTGGCGTACGCCGCGGCCGAGGCCGAGGTGTTGCCGGTGGAGGCGCACAGCACGGCCTTCTTACCGCTGGCCTTGGCCTCGGTCATGGCCATGGTCATGCCGCGGTCCTTGAAGGAACCGGTCGGGTTCGCGCCCTCGACCTTGAGGTACACCTCGCAGCCGGTCAGCTCCGACAGGTGTGTGGCGGGCACCAGCGGGGTGCCGCCCTCGAACAGCGTGACGGGCTCCCAGTCGGCGCCCAGCGGGAGCCGATCCCGGTACGCGGCGATCAGACCCGGCCACGGGGTGTGCGTGGCAGCTGTCGTACTCATTCCTCGGTGCCTTCCAATCTCAGAACACTGGTCACGGATGTGACGGAGTCCAGCTCGGCCAACGCGGCCACCGTATCGGCCAGCGCCGACTCCAGCGCGTGGTGGGTCACCACGACCAGGCGGGCGCCGATATCGTGCCCTTCCTGGCGAACCGTCGAAATACTGACCCCGTGCTTGGCGAATTCGCCCGCCACCGCTTCCAGCACACCGGCGCGGTCCGCGACCTGCATGTTCACGTGGTAGCGGGTGGGGGTGTCGCCGACTGCCGCGATCGGCAGCTCAGCATAGACCGATTCGCCGGGCGCACGGCCACCGTAGAACTTGTTGCGCGCCGCCATCACCAGATCGCCCATGACGGCCGAGGCGGTGGGCGCGCCACCCGCGCCCTGCCCGTAGAACATCAGGCGGCCGGCGTTCTCGGCCTCCACCACGACCGCGTTGAACGCGCCGCTGACCGAGGCCAGGGGGTGCTTGCGCGGGATGAGCGCCGGGTAGACGCGCACCGAGATGGATTCCTTGCCGCTCTCGTTGGTGACGCGCTCGGCCATGGCCAGCAGCTTGACCGTGCAGCCGACGGCGGCGGCGGTTTCCAGATCCTCGGAAGTGATCTTGGAGATGCCCTCGCGGTAGACGTCGGCCGAGGTCACGCGGGTGTGAAAGGCCACCGAGGCCAGGATCGCGGCCTTGGCGGCGGCGTCGTAGCCCTCGACGTCGGCGGTCGGATCGGCTTCGGCGTAGCCCAGGCGGGTCGCCTCGGCCAGCACGTCGCCGTAGTCCGCGCCGGTCTCGGCCATGGCCGAGAGGATGAAGTTGGTGGTGCCGTTCACGATGCCGACCACCCGGTTCACCCGGTCACCGGACAGCGACTGGATGAGCGGGCGCACGACCGGGATGGCCCCGGCCACGGCGGCCTCGAAGTACAGGTCGGCGCGATTGTTCTCGGCGGCGCCCGCGAGCTCGCCGGTGTAGTCGGCCAGCAGCGCCTTGTTGGCGGTGACGACGGACTTGCCCGCCTCGAGCGCCGACTTGATCAGAGCGCGCGCGGGGTCGATGCCGCCCATGACCTCGACCACGATGTCCACGTCGGCGCGGGCGACGAGCGCCTCGGCGTCGGTGGTGACGAGTTCGGGGGCCAGGCCGCGATCCTTGCTCGCGTCGCGCACGGCCACGCCGCGCAGCACGACGGGGGCGCCTACTCGGTTGGTCAGGTCATCGGCGTGCTCGCGAATGACGCGCACCACCTCCGTGCCGACCGTGCCCATGCCGAGGACCGCGATTCCGATCGGATGATCCGATCCCCACACGTCACCTTTGGTGCTGGCCACCTCGGTCATGCATTCACCTCCAAGCTGAGTAGGTCCTCCACCGTTTCACGGCGAAGAATCAAGCGCGCCTTGCCGTCTCGCACAGCGACCACGGCGGGACGCGTGAGCAGGTTGTAACGACTCGACATCGAGTAGCAATACGCGCCGGTCGCCGCCACCGCAACCAGATCCCCCGGGCCGACGTCGGCCGGGAGCCAGGTATCACGAATGACGATATCCCCACTCTCGCAATGCTTTCCAACAACACGGGCGACGACCGGGTTGGCGTCGCTGGATCGCGAAACCAAACGGCAGTCATATTCGGCCTGGTAGAGCGCGGGCCGGATGTTGTCGCTCATGCCACCATCGATGCTGACATAGCGACGGCGCAGGCCCGCATCCAGGACCACGTCCTTGGTGGTGCCGACCTCGTACAGGGTGACCGTGCCCGGCCCGGCGATGGCGCGGCCCGGCTCGACCGCGATGGTCGGCACCGGCAGGCCCGCGCGCTCGGCTTCCTCGGCGACGATGCGGCGCAGCTTGGCCGCGAAATCGTCCAGGGCCGGCGGATCGTCGTGCGGAAGGTACGAAATACCAAGGCCGCCACCGAGATCCAGCACGCTGATCTGCGCGGCGCGCTCGACGCCGAACTTGTCGACCGCCTCGCGCAGCAGGCCGAGCATGCGCCGGGTGGAGATCTCGAAGCCGTCGATCTCGAAGATCTGTGAGCCGATGTGCGAGTGCAGGCCCACCAGGCGGAGATTGTCGGACTCGAAGACCCGGGCGATGGCCTGCATGGCGTCGCCGCTGGCGATGGAGAAACCGAACTTCTGGTCCTCGTGCGCGGTGGAGATGTACTCGTGGGTGTGCGCCTCGACGCCGACCGTGACGCGCACCAGCACCTCGGCCACCTTGCCGGCCGCCTTGGCGACGGCCTCCAGACGGTCGATCTCGATCAGCGAGTCGAGCACGATGTGCCCGACCCCGGCGGCAACGGCAGCTTCCAGCTCGGGAACCGATTTGTTGTTGCCGTGCAACGCGATTCGCTCGGCGGGGAAGCCCGCGTGCAGCGCGACGGCGAGCTCGCCGCCGGAGCACACGTCCAGGTGCAGGCCCTCGTCGCGAATCCAGCGCGCGATCTCGCCGGACAGGAACGCCTTGGACGCGTAATGAACTCGCGCACCGGCGCCGAAGGCGCGCACCATGTCGCGGCAGCGCGAACGGAAGTCGTCCTCGTCGATGACGAACAGCGGGGTCGCGAACTCCGCGGCCAGCTCGTGCACCGGCACGCCGGCCAGCCGGACCACGCCGTCCTCGTCACGGGAAGCGTTGCGAGGCCAGACATTCGCGGGCAGTTCGATCATCTGCCGCGGATGTTCGGGCCGCTCGGGCAGATTCGGCGCGGGCGGGATGTCCGCGTGACGGGGACCGGCGGGATGGGCACTCATTACATACGCTCCGGAGCACTGACGCCTAGCAGGCCGAGGCCGTTGGCGAGAACCTGACGGGTGGCTTTGACCAGCTCGAGGCGGGCCGCGTTACGGGCACTGACGGGCTCGTCTCCCAGTGGGAGCACGCGCATGTCCTTGTCCGACTGGAATGGGTGGTACGCGCCGGCGAGTTCCTCCAGGTAGCGCACCACCCGGTGCGGCTCGCGCACCTCGGCGGCGGTGGCCAGCACCCGGGGGTATTCGCCGAGGGTGCGAATGAGCTCGCCCTCGCGATCGGCGGTCATCAGCGCGAAATCCGGTGCGACCGAGTCGAAGTCGAAGGACGCGGCATTGCCGATGATGTTGTTCGTGCGGGCGTGCGCGTACTGCACGTAGTAGAGCGGATTCTCGTTGTCGGCCTTGGTCCACAGGTCCAGGTCGATGTCGATGCTGGAGTTGACCGAGGAGCGCACCAGCGAGTACCGCGCGGCGTCCACGCCGATGGCCTCGACCAGATCGTCGAGGGTGATCACGGTGCCCGCGCGCTTGGACATCTTCACCGACGCGCCGTCCTTGACCAGATTCACCATCTGGCCGATGAGGACCTCGACGGTGTTCGGGTCGTCGCCGAACGCGGCCGCGGCGGCCTTGAGCCTGCCGATGTAGCCGTGGTGATCAGCGCCGAGCATGTAGATGCACAGGTCGAATCCGCGCGAGCGCTTGTTCTGGAAATACGCGATATCGCCGCCGATATAGGCGGAATTGCCGTCGCTCTTGATGACGACACGATCCTTGTCATCACCGTATTCGGTGGAGGCGATCCACCACGCGCCGTCCTTCTCGTACAGATTGCCCGAACCCTTGAGGGTGTCCAGGGCCTGCTCGACCGCACCGGAGGCGAACAGCGCGCTCTCGTTGAAATAGACGTCGAAATCCACGCCGAAGTCGTGCAGGTCCTGCTTGATCTGCGCGAACATGAGCTCGACGCCTTCGCGGCGGAACAGTTCGTGCCGTTCGTCCTCGGGCAGGTTCGGCGCCTCGGGGTGCGCGGCCACGACGGTGGCGGCGATGTCGCCGATGTACGCGCCGCCGTAGCCGTCCTCGGGGGTCGGCTGTCCGGTGGCCGCGGCCACCAGCGACTTGGCGAAGCGATCGATCTGCGCGCCGTGGTCGTTGAAGTAGTACTCCCGGGTCACCGCCGCGCCCTGCGCGGACAGGATCCGGCCCAGCGCGTCGCCGACCGCGGCCCAGCGGGTGCCGCCCAGATGGATGGGCCCGGTCGGGTTGGCGGAGACGAATTCGAGGTTGATCTTCTGTCCGCCGAGCGCGTCCGCGGTGCCGTACTTCGCCCCCGCGGTGAGAATTTTCTCGATGATCGCGCCCTGGGCCGCCTTCGCCAGGCGAATGTTCAGGAACCCCGGGCCCGCGACCTCGGCGACCTCGATGCCCTCGGCCTGGCCGAGCGCCTCGGCCAGCAGCGTGGCGAAATCGCGGGGGTTGATTCCCGCCTTCTTGCCTACCTGCATGGCCACATTCGTGGCATAGTCACCGTGCTCGGGGTTGCGGGGACGCTCCACCTTGACCTCGTCGGGCAGGACCGCAGGGTCGGATCCACGTTCGACAAGTACCTTCGCAGCGGTTGCGCGAAGGAGATCTGCAAGGTCAGCTGGAGTCACGAGTAACTATCCTATGGTCTGAGCAGGTGAACGCCGCGAGCGGGCACCTACCGGGCAGGCGCCCAGCAAACGATGCGGCCGCATCGTTTGATTGTCCGACACGTCGAAGAGAGCACAACGAGCTATGCCGAGCAGGACCAGTGCCAAGTCGGCCAAGGCCGTGAAGGCCGCGGGCAAATCCTCGCGTTCCGGCCGCAAGGGCGGGAACGGAAAGCTGCCCAGCAACCGAACCATTCCCTGGATGACGATCGCCGCCGTGGTGGTGGTGCTGGGTCTCGTCGGCGGTATCGCCGCGTTCCTGGTGCCCAAGTACCACGCCCGCGAGGAGCTCAAGAACCCGTCGGCGTACATCGACGGCATCGTCAAGAAGGACTATCCGGCGGGTCTGCACGTGGCGGCCACCCAGCGGGTGGCCTACGACCAGTCGCCGGCCTTCGGCGGCCCGCACGACGGTTCGTGGGCGAACTGCATGGGCACGGTGTACGCCAAGGCGATTCGCACCGAGAACGCCGTGCACTCGCTCGAGCACGGCGCGGTCTGGGTCACCTACAACCCGGACAAGGTCGATTCGGCGGCCGTCGAGACCTTGAAGAAGAAGGTCGAGGGCAAGCCGTACTCGCTCATGTCGCCGTACCCGGGCCTGGATTCGCCGATCGCGCTGCTGGCGTGGGGTCATCAGCTGAAGCTGGACTCGGCCGACGATTCGCGGGTGGATCAGTTCATCAAGGATCTGCGCCTGAACGAGAACACCTACCCCGAGGTCGGTGCGAGCTGCGCGAACCCGACGTTCGACACCGAGAATCCGCCGGCGTTCGACCCGAGCGCGCCCGGCCCCGACGCGGTGCCGATGGACGGTAAGGGCCTGACCCAGGATCCGACCGAGCTCGGTGGCGGCGGCGCGAGCCCGTTCGGCAACGGCCTGTCCGGCATTCCGGGACTGGAGACGGTCCCGGGCCTCGAGAACATGCCCGGTGGCGTGCCCGCGATTCCCGCGCCCACCGACGGCCCGACCCAGCCCGCCGAGCCGGTCGAACCGGCTCCGGCGCAGTAATGCCGCCGCCCTTGCTCGCACACGAGGACTCCGGCGACCACGAACCGACGGCTCCCCTGCGGGAGCCGGCCCGGAACCAGCGGCCCGCGCTGCTGGTGCTCGGGGTGATCGCGGTCGTGCTGCTGGGGTTCGCGGCGGGACTGCTGGTGGGAAACCGGGACACCGCCGCGGCCGCGGGATCGGTGGATATCGGCTTCAGCCAGGACATGTCGGTGCATCACGGGCAGGCGGTGGAGATGTCCGCCATCGCGCTGGCCGGTTCCGATGATCCGGCGATCAAGCGACTGGCCTACGACATTCTCACCACGCAGCAGAATCAGGCCGGGCGCATGCAGGCGTGGCTGTCGCTGTGGGGCGAGCCGCTGCTGCCGGCGGACGGCTACATGGGCTGGATGAGCGAGGCGAGTTCGCATCACGGTGGCGGGCAGCACACGGGCTCGGTCCCGTCCATGCCCGGCATGGCCTCGGATCAGGAACTCGCGACCCTGCGCACGGCCACCGGCCCGGCGCTGGACAAGCTGTTCCTGCAACTGATGCTGCGCCACCACCAGGGCGGCATGCCGATGATCGAGTACGCCGCCCAGCGCGCGGACACCGATCAGGTGCGGAACCTGGCGGGCACCATGGCGAAAACCCAAGCCAGCGAATCGCAATTGATGACCCAGATGCTCGCCGAGCGCGGCGCGACCCCGCTCCCGATGAACTGACGCGCACGCAAGACGCCGGCCGGGCGTCGCAAAACGCCCGGTCCGAAAAGCTTTTTGGCCCAGCGCACCCGATGCGCTACGCTTTCGGAGCCCACTTGGAAGCTCGAAGGTCCAGGAGGGTCTACCCCGCCCTCGTAGCTCAGGGGATAGAGCGTCTGCCTCCGGAGCAGAAGGCCGCAGGTTCGATTCCTGCCGAGGGCACCGGATGGTAAGGCCCCGATCATGTTTCATGATCGGGGCCTTACTCGTTTCCGGGGGTGGGGCCACCGCCCGGGACACACACCCGCCGGTGTCACCACGAGGACGTTTCATTGCGGCTCGCGGGACCGACAGAGCGGTATGTTTCTGGACATGTCGGACATCGAGGCGGTGCGTGCGCAGCGGTCCACGCGGCCGTCGCCGCGCCGGCGGTCCGGGTTCGTCACCGCGACCGCGCTGGCGGCGGCGATCGTGAGCTCGCCGGTCTCGGCCCGGCCCGCGGCCGCGACCCCGGTGGTGGACGACTCCCCCGACCTCTCGTTCTATTCCGCGCCGGACGACCGGATTCCCGGGCCGCCCGGTTCGATAATCCAGATCCGGGCCGTCATCGACGATCCCGCGCTGCCGAACGCGCGAAACTATCTGCTGCTGTACCGATCCGTCGATATGCACGGCATGCCGGTGGCCGTCTCGGGCACCGTGTCGGTGCCGCAGGGCAGCCCGCCGCCGGGCGGGTGGCCGCTCATCTCCTGGGCGCACGGCACCACGGGCGTGGCCGATGTCTGCGCGCCGTCGCTGGACTCCTCGGAGCTGTATCCCGCGCACGACTACACCGCGCTGGTGCGCCGGGTGCAGGCGCGCTGGATCGCCGCGGGGTACGCGGTCGCGCAGACCGACTATCAGGGGCTGGGCACCCCGGGCCCGCACGGCTATCTCATCGGGACCGCCGAGCAGCGCGCGGTGACCGATATGGCCCGCGCCGCACGCGAACTCGAACCCGAGATCGGCAAACGCTGGGTGGCCATGGGTCATTCGCAGGGCGGGCAGGCCGCGATCTTCGCCAATGCCCAGGCGCAGGAGTGGGCGCCGGAGTTGCGCCTGCTGGGCGCGGTCGCACTGGCCCCGGCCTCACACCAGGGCGTGGGGCTGCAGGCGGCGCAGCTGGCGACGGTGGCCGGGATTCCCAGCGCGGGCGCTTCGCTCGCGGGCGAGTCGACGGCGTTCCTGCCCTTGATCATTCGCGGCGCGCAGACCGTCGCCGACATCGACCCGGGCAGATTCCTGACCGCCCACACCACGGCGATGGTCTCGCTCGCGGACGCCAGTTGCATCGGCGGGCTACGCAACCCGCAGGCGTGGGGCGGCCTGGCCATGAACGAGGTCTTCGATAGCGAGGGCGATATGAGCGCGCTGACCCGCGTGCTCGATGAGAACGATCCCAGCGCACTGACTTTCACCCGGCCGCTGCTGGTGCTGCAGGGCCGCGACGACACCGTGGTGCCGGCGGTCGCGACCGATTCCCTGGTGGCGAAACAGCGCCTGGCGGGACAGCCGGTGCAGTATCGCGGCTACGCGGGCGCGGATCATCGCGCCGTGCTGGAGGCGTCCTACGACGACGCGCTGCTGTGGGTGAACGCGCGCTTCGCGGACTGAATCCCGGCCGGCCGCAATCGATACAGCAGCAACAGGCCCGCCGCGCAGCCGAGGGTGATGGCCAGCGCCGCCCAGCCGGGCGTCGCCGAGACCGCGCCCGTCGGATCCCGATACCAGCGCGGCGAATAGGCGATGCGCCCGAAACTGCTGCCGCGCAACGCGATCACCAGACACGGCACCACCAGCGCGCTCAAGGCCACCACCATGCTGGTCGGCGCCACCGGGGCGGGCCCGGCGAAGGCGTAGCCCATGAGCAGACCGAGCGCGGTGATGCCGACGATGGGAATGACCGCGTCCGAGTGCGCGTGATCCGCCGTCAGCGCGGCGAACAGGGCCAGCAGTCCGGTCCCGGCGAAGGCCGGCCACGGGGAGAACCCGCGCCTGCCGAGGTAGAACCCGAGCAGCACGCCGCCGATCTGCATCAGCGCGCTCCAGTCCGGCCGCGGCACCGTGAAGATGGCGCTGCCGGAATTGGTGACCGCGACCGCCAGCAGCACGTAGCGGCCGTCCCGCCCGGGCAGCAGCAGCGCGGCGAGCAGGGCCGCGACCAGGGTGACCGCCGCCGCGAGGACGATGTTCGGCACCGTGCCGGGTCCGCGCACGAACCACTCGGTGGACAGTGCGGTGGCCATCACCAGCACCAGTGCGGCCAGAATCGGGGCGATGGGCAGGTCGGCGGTCTCGGTCTCGGCGTCGTCGGCCGGACGCTGCACGCTCACCCCGGCCGCCAGCGCCACGACCGCGATCAGCAGGAGCCAGACCGGCGGGGTGCCGACCGAGAGCCACTCGGTGAAGGTGGGTTCGCCACCGGACTCGGGCAGCGAGGTGAGGTCCCCGAACAGAATCGCGCCCAGCGCGCCGACGAGGAAGGCCGTCGAGGTGATCCGCCGGCCGCACACGGCCACCCCGAGCGTGCCGAGCAGCAGCCCGCCGAAGATCGAGTCGATGTAGTTGACGGTGATGAGGGTGCCGGTGAACGAGGAATTCAGATTCCACAGGTGATCGGCGAGCAGGATCGTCGCCGAGCCCAGGGACATGAGCCAGGCCGCCCGGCGGCCCAGGGCCACCGCGAGCGCGGCCGCCACCACCGCGAAAATGGCCCCGGCCGCGGCGGCACGGGGCATGTTCAGCACCAGCATGTCCAGTTCGAGGGGGCCGCCGTCATCGGACCACGCGAGATCGAGCGGGGCCATGAGCAACAAACCGGCGACTATCGCGCCGAGAAAGGCGGACGCGACCTCGGCTAGACCTGCGTATCGGCGTAGATCAGGCACGACCGCCATATCCATCGGATACTCCAACGCGGACTTCGCGCCCATATCGTCACCTCTCATCGGTGATGCGACGCTTATCGCGCTACAGCATTTCGAGCAGCTAACTGGTCTCGAGGTTAACAGCCGGTGCCCATACCGGAGAGGGCGAGTGAAATTGCCCACACCTATCGAGAGTGCCGCTGCGCTGCGAAAACACCGAAGAACCGACCGGCGCACCGAGGCGGACGTCACGGTCGGTCACACACGGGGGCCGTGCTTCGCACGGCGTCGCCGACGCGCGATTCAGGCGCAGCGGTAGCGGAAGGTCGCGATCGCGGTGATGCCGGGGACCACGCTCACCTGCTGAACCGGGTCGCCGTCGACCGCGCAGCCGGACAGTTCGCCCGCCCGGACCCGGTAGCACCCGGCGCCCGCCGGAACGGTGGCCGCGCCGGTGGCATCGGTGGTGACGGCGGGCAGGGCGGGACCGCCCGCGCACGGGGTGATGTCGGCGGTGACGCCCGCGATCGGGAACTGTTCGGGGCCGTACACCGCGCGCACCTGCACGCCGGTGTCCACGGCGGGTGGCTGCGCGGCGGCGAGCGGAGCGGCCACCAGCGGAGCGGCACAGACGGCGAGAACGAACAGCGTGCGGCGCACGGGCACTCCTTCGGATCGAGCAGGGGCGAATTCGCCCTCGCGCCAATATATGTGGCGGCGGCCCCGGGGCGGTGCGGCACACGCGTTCCGGGGGCCGGTGCGCACTCGCGCGGATCCCGCCGGGCCACAACCGTTGTGGCGTAAGGTGCGGGCAGTTCATGCCAGGACGATCGAAGGAACCCGATGACCCTGCCGCCCGGCGGACAACCGCATGCCCCCGCCCAGGACGCCGAGCGCTCCACCGGAACCGGGAACGGCGGGCGCAGACCACTGCTCATCGGCCTGCTGGTGGCCGCGGTCGTGGTGGTGGGCGGCGGTGTCGCCGCGACGCTGGCGCTGACCGGGAAGTCCGATCCCTCCGCCGCCGAGCAGATCGATTCCGCGATTCGCGACTTCTACGGCACCCTGTCCGCGGAGGGCCCGTCGGTGGCGGTCGAGAAGGCGTGCGCCGCCGATCGCGCCGAGTTCGCCGCGCTGCCCGACGCGCAGAAGGTCGCCGCCGATCGCGGCAGGTTCACGATTCGCATCGTCGGCGTTGCCGATATCGCGATCGCCGCGGAAACCGCGACCGCGCAGATGACCGGCGCGCTCGCGCTGGCCGGCGCCGAGGACAAGACCACCACCGCCACCGAGCATCTGCGCCTGGAATCGGGCTCCTGGAAGGTCTGCTCCGCGGACGGCAAGTAGCGGGCCGAAGGCGAACCCGCACAGCCGAATCAGGCCCCCACGGCGAACCGTGGGGGCCTGATCTCTCCAGAGCGAGCGGCGGGAGTCGAACCCGCGTATACGGCTTTGCAGACCGCTACCTGGCCACTCGGTCACACCCGCATCGTCATCAATAATGACCTACGCCAATGTGATTGCCCAGGGTTGCGATCACCGTGATTTCAACGCGCTCACGGCGCGGGCGGCGGCTCCGGCGCGGGCGGCGGGGGCACCTCGGGACCCGGCGGGGGCGGCGGCGCGTCCGGGGCGGGCTCGGGCGCCGGGGGCGGAGGCGGCGGGGCCACGGTCGTGGTGGGCAGCGTGGTCGCCGATTCGGCGATCGCGTCCGGACCCGGGGGGTTGGCATCCGCGCGCGGCGGGGCGACCGGGTCGATGCTCGGGTTGGAACAGGTCGCGCCCGGTTCGGGATGGGTGAAGTCGTTGACCCGCAGCGCGGTGATGAAGTGCTCGATGCGCTCGTCGTGCGGATCGGCGAGTTTGAGCTGATGGCCCCAGGACTGCAGCGAGATGGGGGTGGTCAGACCCGGGTACGGCGACATGAACATGTAGGGCTTGTTCACGACCAGGGTCTTGAGCACCGCCTGCCCGGTGGAGTCGAGGGTCTCCGGGTTGTAGGTGATCCACACCGCGCCGTGTTCGAGCGAGTGCACCGCGTTCTCGTTGCGCACCGCGACCGCGTACTCGACACCCGTGCACGGCAGCCAGGAGCTGTCGTGCGGGCCGCCGAAGGGCGGGGACTGGGTGTAGGCCACCCGTTGCTGCCCGGTCACGTGCAATCCGGCCGGGTAGTCCTTGCGCACGATGCCCGGGATCCGCTCGGAAGGATCCCGGTCGCCCTTGGTCGGGGCGAATTCGCTTGCGCCCGCTGCGATGTCGTCTTCCGCGGCGGCCGATCGCTGCAGCGACCAGACGATGACGCCCACCGATAGCAGCAGGGTCGCCGCGGCCAGCCCGAGGATCTGGGTGCGTCGATTGCGCTGAGGTGGCTGGGAGTTGGGGAAGGGCACCATGTAGGGACCCGGTGCGGAGTCGGATTGCGGGTCGGACGGGTTGATCACGTACTGCCTCCTGTTCGCGCGCAACAGTACGACACCGGATCGGGCTCGGTGCGGCGGAGTTTGCCCGGATCGCGTGCGATGATCGATGTCATGTCTCGGCCACGTCCCCTGCCACTGGATCCGATCGAGGAGGCACACCGCCAGTGGACCGAACACGGCTGGGGTGAGGTCGCCGACGGGATGGCCGCGGTCACCTCGCTCGTGCGCGCGCAGCAGATCGTGATGGCCCGGGTCGACGAGGCGCTCAAACCGTCGGGGCTGACCTTCTCGCGCTACGAGCTACTCATGCTGCTGGGGTTCAGCAAAACGGGCGCGCTGCCGATGGCGGTGGCCAGTGCGCGCCTGCAGGTGCACCCGACCAGCGTCACCAATACGGTCGACCGACTCGAAGCGGCGGGCCTGGTGAAGCGGGTGCCGCACCCGAGTGACCGGCGGGCGACGCTCATCGAGATAACCGATGCCGGAAGGGAATTGGTAGCCAAGGCCACCACCCAGCTGAACCGGCAGGTCTTCGCCAGCACGGGCCTGGCGCCGGATCGTTTACAGCTGCTGCTGCAATTGCTGGCCGAATTCCGGCAGACCGCGGGTGACTTCGACAGCGGTGGCTCGCCCACCCGGTGGGCCGGGCAGTAACCCTCCAGCATCCGAGCAGCCAATTTCCTGCGTCATAGTCTTGGAATCGGGCCGCAAAGGGTTCACCATGGAGGCCATGGTGCTGGTCCTCGGGGTGTCCGCCGGCGCGGCCGGTGCGCGCGCCATGCTGACCCATTCCGATCAGCCCCATCTGCCACCCATCGATCGGTGCGAGGTCGATCGCCGTGCGGGCGGCGCCCTGGAGGAGGGCGTCTTCGAAGCCATTCGCCTCATGCGCAAATCCGCGGCCCGGCGCGACGAGTTCATCACCGGCATCGCGGTGACCTGCCGCTGTTCCGCGCACGCCGAGGCGGTGCGCACCACCGCGGGCCGCAATCGCCTGACCGTCATCGACGAACCGGTCGCGCAACTGCGGTATCTGCGCTTCACCGGCAGGCTGCCCACCGAGGGCTCGATCCTGCTCTACGACCTGGGCGCTTCGGGGCTGACCCTGACCCAGATCGACTGTCGCACCGACGCGATCCTGGCCACCAAACGCAGTCCGGTGCTCAGCGGCGACGGGCACGACGCCCTGTTGCGGTGGCAGCTGGTGCGCAGCGGCGTCACCGTGGATCTGGGGACCAGCCGCCGCTACAAGGAGGCGCTGGCGGGCGAGCGGGTCATCACGGTCCAGGATCCGGTGACCGGGCAGCGCGCGGTGCTGACCCGCAGCGATTTCGCGGATCTGGTCTCGGCGGGCGTTCACCATTCGGCCTCGTTCGTGCGGCAGATGGTCGAGGAGACCGGCGTGCATCCGACCGGGCTGGCGCTGCTCGGCGGCTGCTCGCGCAGCCGGAGCATTCGCGACGGCCTCGAGCAGCAGCTGGACCTGCCCCTCATCTACGACCCCGAGCCCGAGTTCGTCTCCACCCGCGGCGCGGTGCTGCTGGCCGCCGAGCGCCCCTCGGCCCGGCGCGTGCGCAGCGTCCGATTCAACCCCGTGCCCGCGCTGCGCGCTCAGGTCGAGGCTCCGGTGTCCCGGCGCAAGCTGGTGGCCGCCATCGCCGTCACGGCCACGCTGGGGGGCACCATCGCGGGCGCCCTGGCGCTGGACAGGGCGGGCGAGCAGCAGGACAAGCCGCCGACGGTGGAGGTGGTCGGCCCGCCCAAACACGGCTGAGCCGACCGAAATACCCGATTCGCATGAATTAGCCTGTCCAGCAGGCTTTACAGCCGGTGGCCGATTTCCGAAAGGGAGTTCCGCAGACACGAACGTCCCGCCATCCGGGTGGATGGCGGGACGCCGGTGGGGTTTTCGAGCCTACTTGTGACCGAAGTTGGCGGGCCGCTTCTCGACGAAGGCGTTCATGCCTTCCTTCTGATCCTCGGTGGCGAAGAGCGAGTGGAAGACGCGACGTTCGAAGCGCAGGCCCTCGCCGAGGGTGGTCTCGAAGGAGCGGTTCACCGCCTCCTTCGCGATCATGACCGACGGAAGACCCATGCCCGCAATGGTTTCGGCGACCTCGAGGGCGGTGGCGACCAGGTCGGCGGCGGGCACGATGCGCGAGACCAGGCCCGCGCGCTCGGCCTCCTCGGCGTCCATGTTGCGGCCGGTGAGGATGAGGTCCATGGCCTTGGCCTTGCCGACGGCGCGGGTCAGGCGCTGCGAGCCGCCCATGCCGGGGATGACGCCGAGCTTGATCTCGGGCTGCCCGAACTTGGCGGTGTCGGCCGCGAGCAGCAGATCGCACATCATGGCCAGTTCGCAGCCGCCGCCCAGGGCGTAGCCGGCGACCGCGGCGATGATCGGCTTGCGGAACGCGGCGAGGCGATCCCAGCCCGCGAAGTGGTCGGTCAGGAACATGTCCATGTAGGACTTGCTCTGCATCTCCTTGATGTCCGCGCCCGCCGCGAAGGCGCGCTCGGACCCGGTGAGCACGACCGCACCGATCTCGTTGTCGTTCTCGAGCTCGTCGAGAGCGGCCGAGATGTCGGCCAGGACCTGCGAGTTCAGCGCGTTGAGGGCCTTCGGCCGATTGAGCGTGATGAGCGCGACGCGCCCCTTGCGCTCGAGCAGAATGGTCTCGAAGTCACTCACGCGTTGTCTCCTCCAGATCGCTTACGGATATCGGTGACGATAGCCGAGAAATCCTTGCCCGCTTCGTCCTGGTTGAAGCGGTTGTAGATCTCGGCGGCCAGCAAACCGATCTGTCCGTCGACACCGTTGGCCTGCAACGCGTTCGCCGCCAGGCCCAGGTCCTTGGTCATGAGCGCGGTCGCGAAACCCGGCTTGTAGTCGTTGTTCGCCGGGCTGGTCGGCACCGGACCGGGCACCGGGCAGTACGAGGTCAGCGCCCAGGACTGTCCCGAGGCGGTGGAGACCACGTCGAAGAACTTCTCGTTGGTCAGGCCGAGCTTCTCCCCCAGCACGATGGCCTCGGACAGCCCGATCATGGAGATGCCCAGGATCATGTTGTTGCAGACCTTGGCGGCCTGGCCGACGCCCGCGCCGCCGCAGTGCACGACCTTGCCGCCCATGACCTCAAGCAGCGGCAGGGCGGTGGCGAAATCGGCTTCGGCGCCGCCCACCATGAAGGTGAGGGTGCCCGCCGCCGCGCCGGCGACGCCGCCGGAGACGGGTGCGTCCAGCGCCCGGTGTCCCGCGGCCACCGCGAGTTCGGCCGCGGCCTTGGCGTCGTCGACGTCGATGGTGGAGCAGTCCACGAAGAGCGTGCCCGGCTTCGCGGCCGCCAGCACGTCGCCGTAGAGGTCGAGCACGATGCGCCCGTTGGGCAGCATGGTGATCACGACGTCCGACTCCGCCACGGCCGCGGCGGGTGTGGCGACGACGCTCGCGCCGTCGGTGCGCGCCTGGTCCTGCGCGGCGGGCACGGGGTCGTAGGCCAGGACCTCGTATCCGGCCTTGACCAGGTTGGCGGCCATCGGGCCGCCCATGTGGCCCAGTCCCAGGAATCCGACCTTGGTGTTCTCAGTGCTCACGCTTGTTCCTTTGTTGCGGCCGAACCCAATTCGCGATCCCCGAGCGCACCGAAGTACGCGTCCACCGCGGCGGCGGTGACCTCGGCCAGGGTCGCGGGCGACCACTGTGGATTGCGATCCTTGTCGATGACCTGGGCGCGGATGCCCTCCACCAGGTCGTGAGTGCTCAGCGCGGCGGCCGAGACCCGGTACTCCTGATCGAGCACCTCTTCGAGATTCGCGGCGGTGCGGGCGCTGCGCAGCGAGCGCAGCGTGACCTTCAGCGCCACGGGCGATTTGGCGAGCACGTCCGCGGCGGCCTTGGCCGCTTCCGGCGTGTCGGAGGCGCGCAGGCGCTCGACGATCTCCTCCACCGTGTCCGCCGAATAGCAGGCGTCGATCCATTCCCGCTGCGCCACGAACTCCGAAACCGGGGCCGGCTGCGCGAATTTCGCGATGGCCACGTCCACGTCGTTGGTGTGCAGCGCCTCCAGCAGGGCCGGAATGTGCTCGGACGGCACGAAGTAGTCGGCGAAACCGGCCGCCACCGCGTCCCCGGCGCTCATGCGCGCGGTGGTGAGCGCGATGTGCGTGCCGATCTCGCCGGGCGCGCGCGCGAGCAGGTAGGTGCCGCCCACGTCGGGAACGAACCCGATGCCGGTCTCGGGCATGCCGACCATGGAGCGTTCGGTCACGACCCGGTGGCTGGCGTGCCCGGACAGGCCCACGCCGCCGCCCATGACGATGCCGTCCATGATGGCGACGTACGGCTTGGGGTAGGCGCCGATCAGGGCGTTGAGGATGTACTCGTCACGCCAGAACCTGCCGCTGGGCGAATCGGCGGCGATGTAGGCCGAATCACCTTCGGCCACAGCGTGCTTCGCGTCGTTGTGGATGGCGACGATGTCCCCGCCCGCACACAGCCCGCGCTCGCCCGCACCGGTGAGCACCACGGTGCGCACCTCGTCGTCGGCCGCCCAGGCCCGCAGCGCGTCCAGAATGATCAGCGCCATCGAATGATTGAGGGCGTTGATGGCACGCGGCCGATTCAGCGTGATCAGGCCGAGCCCGTCGCGCTTGTCGATGAGCACCTCGGCCTCGGGTGTTCCCACTGTTTCGCTCATGCCGCTCCTACCACCGAGCGGGCGACTACCACCCGCATGATCTCGTTCGTGCCCTCCAGAATCTGATGCACCCGCAGGTCGCGGACGATCTTCTCGATCCCGTATTCGGCCAGGTAACCGTAGCCACCGTGCAGTTGCAGGGCCTTGTTGGCCACGTCGAATCCGGCGTCGGTGGCGAACCGTTTCGCCATCGCGCAGAGCTCCACCCGGTCGGGTGCGCCGGCGTCCAGGGCGGCCGCCGCGCGCCACAGCAGGGTGCGCGCGGCCTCCAGGGAGGTGCGCATGTCGGCCAGGTCGAATTGCAGGGCCGTGTTGTCCAGCAGCCGCGCGCCGAAGGCCTTGCGCTGGGCCATGTAACCGACGGTCCTGTCCAGGGCGAACTGCGCGCCGCCGAGCGAGCAGGCCGCGATGTTGAGCCGCCCGCCGTTGAGCCCGTTCATGGCGATGCGGAAACCGTTGCCCTCCGCGCCGAGCAGATTGGCGGCGGGCACCCGGGCCTCGTCCATGATGACCGCGCGGGTGGGCTGGGCGTTCCAGCCCATCTTCTTCTCGTTCGCGCCGAAGGACAGCCCGGGGGTGTCGGCGGGCACGATGAACGCCGAAATGCCCCGCGCGCCTTCGTCTCCGGTGCGCGCCATGACGATGTACACGTCGGTGCTGCCGGCGCCGGAGATGAATTGCTTGACGCCGGTGAGCAGATAGTCCTCACCGTCGCGAACGGCCCTGGTGCTCAGGGCCGCCGCGTCCGAGCCGACACCGGGTTCGGTGAGCGCGTAGCTGGCCAGCAGATCCATGGAGGTCAGGCCCGGCAGCCACCGATTGCGCTGCGCCTCATCGCCGTAACTGTCGATCATCCACGCCGCCATGTTGTGGATGGAGATGTAGGCGGCGATGGCGGGGCAGCCGGTGGACAGCGCCTCGAAGATCCGCACGGCGTCCAGCCGGCGCAGCTCCGAGCCGCCCACGTCCTCGCGGACGTAGATGCCGCCCAGGCCGAGCTGCCCGGCCTTGCGCAGCACATCGATCGGGAAGTGCTTGCGCTCATCCCAATCCAGCGCGTCGGGGGCGAGCAGCTCGTCGGCAAAGGCGCGGGCGGTCTGCACGATCGCCTGTTCGTCTTCGTCGAGTGTGAACATCGATCAGTCCATGGTCGGGATGACGAACGCGTTGGACTCCTTGAGACCGGAGGGCCAGCGCTGAGTGACGGTCTTGGTCTTGGTGTAGAAGCGGATCGAGTCCGGGCCGTGCTGGTTCAGATCGCCGAAGCCGGAACGCTTCCAGCCGCCGAAGGTGTGGTACGCGATCGGCACCGGGATCGGCACGTTGATGCCGACCATGCCGACCTGCACGCGGGCGGCGAAGTCGCGGGCGGTGTCGCCGTCGCGGGTGAAGATGGCGACGCCGTTGCCGTACTCGTGCTCGTTCGGCAGCCGCAGGGCCTCTTCGTAATCCTTGGCGCGCACGATGGTGACGACCGGGCCGAAGATCTCTTCCTTGTAGATGCGCATGTCCGCGGTGACATGGTCGAAGAGCGTTGCCCCGGCGAAGAATCCGTCCTCGCCGCCCTCGACCACCAGACCGCGGCCGTCGATGACGAGTTCCGCGCCCTCGTCGACGCCGATCTGCACGTAGCTGTTCACCCGATCCACGCCGTCCTGGCCGACGAGCGGGCCGAAGTCCGCGCCCGGGTCGTCGGAGGCGCCCACGTTGAGCTTCTCCACGCGCTCGATGAGCTTGGCGCGCAGGCGATCCGCGGTCTCCTCGCCGACCGGCACCGCGACCGAGATGGCCATGCAGCGCTCACCGGCCGAGCCGTAGCCCGCGCCGACCAGCTGATCGGCGACGTCGTCGAGATCGGCGTCCGGCATGACGATGGCGTGGTTCTTCGCGCCGCCGAAGCACTGGGCGCGCTTGCCGTTCGCGGTGGCGGTCTCGTAGATGTACTGCGCGATCGGGGTCGAGCCCACGAAGCCGACGGCCTTGATCCGCTCGTCGTGCAGGATCGTGTCGACGGCTTCCTTGTCGCCGTTGACGACGTTGAACACGCCCGCGGGCAGCCCGGCCTCGAGGAACAGCTCGGCGAAGCGCAGCGGCACCGACGGGTCACGCTCGGAAGGCTTGAGCACGAACGCGTTTCCGCACGCGAGCGCGGGCCCGGCCTTCCACAGCGGGATCATGGCCGGGAAGTTGAAGGGCGTGATGCCCGCGACCACGCCGAGCGGCTGGCGCATGGAGTAGACGTCGATGCCGGTGCCGGCGCTCTCGGTGTATTCGCCCTTGAGCAGATGCGGTATGCCGGTGGCGAATTCGATGACCTCGAGCCCGCGCTGGATATCGCCCTTGGCATCCGGGATGGTCTTGCCGTGCTCGCTGGACAGCAGCGCGGCGAGCGAATCCATCTCGTCCTGCACCAGGGTCAGGAACTTCATCAGGACGCGGGCCCGCTTCTGCGGATTGAACGCGGCCCACTCGCGCTGCGCTTCGGCGGCGTTGGCGATGACGGCCTCGACCTCGGCCTTGCTCGCCAGCGGTACGCGCGCCTGCACCTGTCCGGTGCTGGGGTTGAACACGTCCTTGAAGTTGCCGGAGGCGCCGGGGACGTGCTGTCCGCCGATGAAGTGGGTGAGTTCGCGAACCATGCCAGTCCTGTCTCGAATCGCCGCCGTCGCATGGCCGAGGGCCGATGCCGGCGCCGCACGCGAATCGCGCGGTGCTAGGCCACCATATAGTTGGACATCCAAGTATTTCCAGAGTGTTTGCTGTGTCGGATATCACCTGGACTTTGCTTTGACGTCCTACTATTGGGTTATCAACGGTACGAGCCGCCGGGCCGCGCGCCCACGGTCGTCGAGGCGGAGGAATCCATGCCCGATCTGCACGTTCCCGTGAACCCGGTCCGGTTCGTGACCTCGGCGGCGCTCTTCGACGGGCATGACGCGGCCATCAACATCATGCGGCGGATCCTGCAATCGCAGGGCGCCGAAGTCGTGCACCTCGGGCACAACCGTTCGGTGCTCGACGTCGTGGACGCCGCGGTCAGCGAGGACGTGCAGGGCGTCGCGGTCAGCTCGTACCAGGGCGGGCACGTGGAGTACTTCGAATACCTGGCGACCGCGCTGCGCGAGGCCGGGGCCGGGCACGTACGGATCTTCGGCGGGGGCGGCGGGGTCATCATTCCCGAGGAGATCGAGCGCCTGGCCGCGGCCGGGGTCACCATCTTCTCGCCCGAGGACGGGCAGCGGCTGGGGCTGCCCGGCATGATCAATCGGCTGATCCGGGACTGCGACGTCGATCTGTCGCGCACGCCCGCGCCGATCGAGGCGGTGCTGGGCGGGGATCGCGCCGCGCTCGCACGCACGCTCACCTGCCTGCAGCAGGACACGCTCGGGTCGGCGGAGCTGGCGGATCTGGCCGCCGCCGCGGCCGCGCGGCAGGTGCCGGTGCTCGGCATCACCGGCACGGGCGGCTCCGGAAAGTCCTCGCTCACCGACGAACTCGTGCGCAGGCTGCGCACCGATCAGCAGGACAAGCTGAAGGTCGCGGTGCTCGCGGTGGATCCGACCCGGCGGCGCGGCGGCGGCGCGCTGCTCGGCGATCGCATCCGCATGAACGCGCTCGATCCCGAGCGCGTGTTCTTCCGGTCGCTGGCCACCCGGGGCGCGCGCGAGGTGCCGGTGAACATCGACGAGATGGTGATCGCCTGCAAGGCGGCGGGTTACGACCTGATCGTGCTGGAGACGCCCGGCATCGGGCAGGGCGACGCCCAGATCGCCGAGCACGTGGACGTGGCGCTGTACGTCATGACGCCGGAGTTCGGCGCGGCCTCCCAGCTGGAGAAGATCGACATGCTGGATTTCGCGGATGTGGTGGCCATCAACAAGTTCGAGCGGCGCGGGGCCGCCGACGCGCTGCGCGACGTGTCCCGTCAGCTGCTGCGCAATCGGGAGGAGTTCCACGCCCTGCCCGAGGACATGCCGGTATTCGGCACCAGCGCGGCCACGTTCAACGACGACGGGGTGACGGCGCTGTACCAGCACGTCTCCGCACGGCTCGGCGAACACGGACTGCCGCTGGAGCCGGGCGTGCTGCCGCGCGTGGACACCCGGGCCTCGACCCGGTTCGCGCAGATCATCCCGCCCGCGCGGGTGCGGTACCTGGCCGAGATCGCCGAGACGGTGCGCGCGTACCACGGTGCGACCGAGCTGCAGGTCGCGGCGGCCCAGCGGGTACAGCGGCTGGAGCTGGTCCTGGCGGAGCTGGCCGGGTCGACGGACGCCGGCCCGGCGGGCACGAGCGTGGACGGTACGCCGGGCGACGGCGTGGCCGCGGTGACCGCTCTGCTCGAGAGCGCGCGCCGCGAGCTCGCCCCCGACGCCGCCGGCCTGCTGGCCGAGTGGCCCGCCGTGGCCGAGTCCTACCGCGGCGAGGAGCAGGTGGTCCGGGTGCGGGACCGCGAACTGCGGACGACCCTGCGCCGGGAAACCCTGTCCGGCAGCTCGATTCCGCGCGTCGCGCTCCCCCGCTACACCGACCACGGTGAGCTGCTGCGCTTCCTGCGCGCGGAGAATCTGCCCGGTCGCTTCCCCTTCACCGCCGGGGTCTTCCCCTTCAAGCGCGAGGGCGAGGAT
The DNA here is from genome assembly GCF_040614455.1 of Nocardia sp. NPDC005978. Lineage (NCBI taxonomy): Bacteria > Bacillati > Actinomycetota > Actinomycetes > Mycobacteriales > Nocardiaceae > Nocardia > Nocardia sp. NPDC005978. Next base: position 50,597 of record NZ_JBEXUS010000025.1, on the reverse strand, counting down.
CCCGCGCGCATGTTCGCCGGGGAGGGCGACGCGTTCCGTACCAATCGGCGGTTCCGGGTGCTGTCCGAACACGCGGAGGCCAAACGGCTTTCGACCGCGTTCGACTCGGTGACGCTTTACGGGCACGATCCGGCCGAGCGGCCCGACATCTACGGCAAGGTCGGCACCTCCGGGGTGTCCATCGCGACGCTGGACGATATGAAGGCGCTCTACGACGGCTTCGATCTGGACGCGCCGAGCACCTCGGTGTCGATGACCATCAACGGGCCGGCCCCGACCATTCTGGCGTTCTATCTCAACGCCGCCATCGATCAAGCGGCACAGCAGTTCTCCGAGGCCGAGGGCCGCGCGCCCACCGACGCCGAAACCGCCGAGCTGCGGGCGCGCACGCTGGCCACCGTGCGCGGCACCGTGCAGGCCGACATCCTCAAGGAGGATCAGGGGCAGAACACCTGCATCTTCTCCACCGAGTTCAGCCTGCGCATGATGGCGGACATCCAGGAGTGGTTCGTGCGCAACGGTGTTCGCAACTTCTACTCGGTCTCCATCTCCGGGTATCACATCGCCGAGGCCGGGGCGAATCCCATCAGCCAGCTGGCCTTCACCCTCGCCAACGGATTCACCTACGTGGAGGCGTATCTCGCGCGCGGGATGCGAATCGACGACTTCGCCCCGAACCTGTCGTTCTTCTTCTCCAACGGCATGGACGCGGAGTACTCGGTGATCGGGCGGGTCGCGCGGCGCATCTGGGCGGTGGCCATGCGGGATCGGTACGGCGCGGACGAGCGGTCGCAGAAGCTCAAGTACCACGTGCAGACCTCGGGCCGCTCGCTGCACGCACAGGAGATGAGCTTCAACGACATTCGCACCACGCTGCAGGCGCTCATCGCGGTCTACGACAACTGCAACAGCCTGCACACCAACGCCTACGACGAGGCGGTCACGACCCCGACCGAGGAATCGGTGCGGCGCGCCCTGGCGATTCAGCTCATCATCAATCGCGAATGGGGTTTGGCGATGAACGAGAATCCGCTGCAGGGCAGCTTCGTCATCGACGAGCTGACCGATCTCGTGGAGGCGGCGGTGCTGCTGGAGTTCGATCGCATCAGCGAGCGCGGCGGGGTGCTCGGGGCCATGGAGACCGGGTTCCAGCGCGGGCGCATCCAGGACGAGTCCATGCTGTACGAGCGGCGCAAGCACGACGGCTCGCTGCCGATCATCGGGGTGAACACCTTCCGGAGCCCGCACGAGCAGGAGCACCGGGTGCTGGAGCTGGCGCGCGGGACCGAGGCGGAGAAGCAGTCGCAATTGCGGCGGGTGCGCGAGTTCGGCGAACGGCATCGCGGCGAGTCCGCGGCCGCGCTGGCCCGGCTCGCCGAGGCCGCGGGGAGCGATGCCAACGTGTTCGAGGTGCTCATGGACGCGGCGCGGGTGTGCACGCTGCAGCAGGTGACAGATACGTTCTTCACCGTGGGCGGGCAGTATCGCCGCAACGTGTGAGGTGGCGGGACGCGCGGGCTCGGTATGCGACTGCCCGCGCTGCCAGTTTGTCGGGGGTGCTGGCTAGGCTCGGATTCGTGCAGGCACAGGGAACTTTCAGCGTCAAATCGTTCACTCCGACCGAACTCGTGCTCGAGCCGCGGATCGCCACGGCGGCCCCGGTCGGCGCGGCGGTCATGGAGAAGCTCTTCGAGGGCGACATCGCCGGCCGCGCGTCGACGCTGTTCACCTCCGCCTTCGATCAGAACACCGGCGCGGGCACCTATCTCGCGCTGGAGTCGTTCGAGGGCACCCTGAACGGGCGGCCGGGCAGCTTCAACTTCGCGCATTCGGCGACCACCACCGGCTCCGATCGCAGCGCCCCGTTCTTCGTCATCGTGCCGGGCAGCGGCACCGGCGAACTGGCGGGCATCACCGGCACCGGCGACATCGAGATCGACGCCGACGGCACCCACCGTATTCGGCTGGACTACGAGCTGAGCTGAACCGCGCACCGCCGTTCCCGTTCGGCTCCTGTCGATTCGAGCCACCGGGCGCGAGGGCGCGTGGAACAATCCGGGGGCAGACCGACCCGGACGGAAGGGACAAGATGGACCTTGCGGGAATGACAGTCGTCGACGCGCATATCCACCAGTGGGATCCGCTCAGCACCCCGCGCGAGTTCAGTTCATTGGCCAAGCTCTTCCGATACGTTCCGGTACCCATCGACTGGGCCAAGAGAGTCGCGCCCCGGCGTGATCGCGAATTCGTCGGCGACCCCGCGCCTTTCGTCCAGCCGTATCTGCCCGCGCAGTACCGCGACGACGCCGGCGACGTGCCGGTGGAAGCGATCGTGCACATCGAGGTGGAGTGGTCGGGTAGGGGACCGCTGGCGCCGGTCGCGGAAACGCGCTGGGTGGCGAGCCTGCCGTTCGGGGTGGACACCCCGGCGCTGGGCGCGATCATCGGCGCGGGCGATCCGTCCGCGCCGGATTTCGCCGAACTGCTCGACGCGCACCGGGCGGCCTCACCGCTGTTCCGGGGGATTCGCACACGCGTGGAGTACCACCCGGATCCCGCTGTGCGCGCGCACAACAAGGCGCCGGGCCGGCTGACCGACCCGCGCTTCCTGGACGGTTTCGCGGCGCTGGCCGAACGCGGGCTGTCCTTCGAGGCGTGGGTGTACTCCGGGCAGCTGCCCGAGGTGACCGCGCTGGCCGGGCGGTATCCGGACGCCACCATCGTGCTGAACCATCTCGCCACGCCCGCGGGCATTTTCGGGCCGGTGGGCAAGCACACCGGGCGCAATCCCGGGCAGCGCCGGGAGCTGTTCCTGCGCTGGCGGGACGATATCGCCGAACTGGCCACGCATGCGAACGTGGTGGCGAAGGTCAGCGGGCTGATGATGCCGATCCTCGGGCATCCGGTGCCACCGCGCGGCCGGCCCACCCCGGTACCGGTGCTGCTGGAACGCATTTCGCCGATGGTCGGGCACGCGCTCGAAGTGTTCGGCGCGGATCGGCTGATCTGGGGGTCGAATTTCCCGGTGGACAAGCCGATCACGAGTATCGGCAACGCGGCCGAGGCGGTGGCGACCGCGCTCACCGCGCACGGCGCCGACGAGAAGGCGCTGGAACAGGTGTTCCGGCTCAACGCCCAGCGGGTGTACGGGGTCACCGGCCTCTAACCCGGCGTGCCGGTGTCGCCCCGCTCCCGGACGAGCAGGGCGACACCCGCACCGAGCACGACCGCGCCCACCAGCAGGACGATCACGAACGCGGCCGCGGTGCCGCCGGTCCAGTCCCACACCGCGGTGGACACGCCGATGGCAAGCGCCAGCGCGCCACCGAGCACCAGCACCGCGCTCCGCCGCACGCGGTACAGCGCGAAACACGCCACCGCCACCAGCCCCGTGAGCCCGTAGGCCCACGGCCGCCCCGCGTCCCCGGCCGTCTGCGCGCCGATCAACCCCGTCACGATCCCCGCCGCGTACCCCGCCCACGCCGGCACGGCGAACCCGAAATACGCGACCCCGAACCAGATCCCGGCCAGCACGAGCAGTCCCGCCCCGAAAACGACGTCGTGCGATCCCCCCGCCGCGTCCAACACCCCCGCCCAGGCGGCAGGCGCGAACCCCGCACAGACCAGCAGCCCCACCACCGAAGGCAATGCCGCGTACCCTACGACAGCTGCCACCAGCCCCGCCACGACCGGCCACACCCACACGTCCCCCGCCTCCCCGTTCACCGCGATCCCCACGAACACGGCCACACACCCGGCCGCCAACGCGAACAGCGCCGCCCCGAGCCGCACCCGCGAGGTACCCGGCCCCGGAGAGCTGGCCCCGCCCCCGCCGGAAGTGGGTTCGAGCGCGACCGGAGCCCCGCCGGATTCCCTACGCGCACCACCAGATTCCCCACGCGGACCATCGGGATCCCCACGCAGATCGCCGGATTCTCCACGCACACCATCGGATTCCCCACGCGGACCACCGGATTCCCCACGCAGATCGCCGGATTCCTCGCGCAGATCGCCGGATTCCTCGCGCGGACCACCGGACTCCCCACGCGGACCACCGGACTCCTCGCGCGAACCACCGGACTCCTCGCGCGAACCACCGGACTCCTCGCGCGAACCACCGGATTCCTCGCGCGGACCGCCGGGTGCCGCCGTCGCGCCACCGATTCCCGCCGGAGCGGATTCACTCCTTCCCGGACCGGAATCCAGTCCCCGGCGCACGGTCCGCCCCGTATCGAACCCGCGGAACAATCCGGCGCGCCCGCCCGCCACCAGGTACCCCCCGGCGATCAATCCGGCGATCACCACCGCCATGACCCCGAGCTGCGCGACCCGCCCCAGATCCTCCCAAGCCGAATCCAGCAGCAGCACAACCCCGCCCAGCACCAGCCCCGCCCCCGCATAGGCCGCGACCTCCGCCCCCCACCGCACCCCCGCCCCCCGCGAATCCCGCACCCGGTCGATCTCCGCCACCACGGCGTCCCGCTGCCCCGCGGTCAGCACCCCCCGCTCGACCAACCGCGCCAAAGCCACGCCCACAGAACGATCACCGGCCATGCCACCGAGTATGCGCGCGCACCCGCGCACGGCGAGGGACGCCGAAGGTATCCGCAATGCGCTCTCACCAGCCGTCAGCTCCGAGCCCGCGCATCCGGAGCGGGGACCAGGTCCCCCGCAGGTTTGTACCCCCGGCCGACGCGCGCGTCCTGTTCAGCGTCACGGCGACCCTCGGCGCGCCCGCTGGCACACCATGCAGGCCCCCACCCCGCCTCCGTCACCGCCTCGCTCACCTCGGCCCTCACCAGCACCGACATCACCGACCTCGCCCTCATCGCGGGATGTTCAGCGCGGCCTCGGCCATATCGGTGTACGGGTGGCCGGCGCCCTACGTCAGGTAGTCCGCCCTCGCCATCGAACTCCGCTATCCCCCGGACGAATTCACTGCCACCGTGCTGTGGAGGCTCTGGAACTCAACCGGCCAGGGCAAGGTACTCGGCCCCGAACAGGTGCGCGATGCGGAGGCCCGGGGACTCAACCAGGCCGGGCCAGATACTCGGCCCCGAACGGGTGCGGGGTGCGGAGGCCCGCGGGCTCAACCGGGTAGGGCCAGGTACTGGGTGCCGAGCAGGTGGGCGGTGCGGGACACGTGGTCGACGATCCGGGAGGTGTCGGATTCTATGGCTCCGGTGCGCCAGGCGGTGAGCAGCTCCACGAAGCCGCCGATGCCCATCAGGGTGCCCATGCGCAGGTCCGACTCGTCGCACCCGGGGCGCAGGTAGGGGCGGGCGGTGGCGATCAGCAGATCGGCGGCCTCGGTGAGCATGGATTTGCGGCGTTCCTCCAGCACGCGGCTGCCCGCGTGATCGCCGAAGAGAATGCGTGCGGGACTGTCGATCTGGAGGCCCACCGCGCGGGCGATCGCCAGGTCCAGGATGTCCAGGGGTGAACGATCCAGGTGCTCGGCGACCACCGCCGAGAGCTCGCCGAAGACCTCGAAGCACACCTCGTCCCAGACCGCGGCGAGCAGCTCGTCGCGGTCGGCGAAGTGCTCGTAGAAGTAGCGGTCGTTGAGCCCGGCCCGGGTGCAGACCCCGCGCATGGTCACTGCGGCCCAGCCGTTTTCGAGCCAGATGTCCAGCGCCGCCGTCACCAGTCGCCTGCGGCGTTCGGCGCGGCGTTCGTCCCGGGTTCGGCCGCCCCAGGTCCGGGCCGGTGCGCGCACGTTCATGGTTGACATTTTGCCCCATCACGCGCCTAATTGGTGGCAGGCGCGGCCAGTGGTGGCAGATGCCACCAATTGACTGCCCCGGACCACACTCTCCGGGAGTTCCCATGCGACTCAATCCCTTCGGCGGTTCTCGCCGCACCCAGCAGGCGGATGCCGTGGTGACCGGCGCGGGCAGCGGCATCGGCCGCGGCTTCGCGATCGAGCTGGGCCGCCGCGGCGGGCGGGTCATCTGCTCCGACATCGACGCCGAACGCGCCCGCGAGACCGTCGAAGCGGTCGTCGCGGCGGGTGGCAAGGGCTTCGATGTCGTATGCGATGTCCGCGACCTCGATCAGGTCACCGAGCTCGCCGACACCGCCGAGCAGTGGTTCGGCAAACCGGCGGACGTGGTGGTCAACAACGCCGGAATCGGCCGGGGCGGCACGGTGATCGGCGAAACGCCCCTGGACGAATGGCATGCGGTCCTGGACATCAACCTGTGGGGCGTGGTGCACGGCTGCCACGTCTTCGCCCCGCGCCTGCGCGCGGCCGGCCAGGGCGCCATCGTGAACGTGGCCTCGGCCGCGGCCTTCGGCGTCGCCCCGCGCATGGCCGCCTACAACGTCAGCAAGGCCGGGGTGCTGGCGCTGTCGGAGACCCTGGCCGCGGAACTGTCCGGCACCGGCGTCGTGGTCACCGCACTGTGCCCGACCGCGGTGAAAACCCGCATCCTCGAGGGTGTTTCGATCGGCGACGACACCGTGCAGCTGTGGGGCGACCGCCTGCTGCGCTGGACCGGCCGCCCGCCCGCGGCCATCGCCCGCACCACCCTCGACGCCGTGGACCGCGGCGAGCTGTACGTGGTCCCGCAGCTGGAGGCCAAATTCCTCTGGCAGTCCAAACGACTGCTCCCCGAGTCCTACACCCGCGCCGCCGGCCTACTGGAGCGGCTGGTGCGGTAGCACTTCCGACAAGGAGCTGAACAATGGCGTTCACCTATCCCGACATGCTCGCGGTGATCCAGGAGCGACAGTGGGCCCTGGCCGACATCGACTGGGACGCACCGGGAGCCGAGCTGATCACCGAGGAGCAGCGGCCACGGCTGGCGGCCTTCATGGCGGACCTGGTCTGGATCGAGCACGTGGGCGCGCGCGGTTTCGCCGCGCTCACCAAATGCGCGCCCGAAGGCCCGCTCAAGGAGATCTACCGCTACTTCCACGCCGAGGAGCAGAAGCACGCCAACGCCGAACTCGCCCTCATGCGGCGCTGGGGCATGCTGGACGGCGATTCGATGCCCGAGCCCAACAAGAACATCCGGCTCGTCATCGAATGGCTGGACCGATACGGCGACGAGCTGTCACTACCGGTGCTGGGCACGGTCATCCCCTCGCTGGAATGCGCGCTCGACGGCGCGCTGGTGAAGTTCCTGCTGGACGAGGTGCGGGATCCGCTGTGTCACCAGGTCTTCCGGCATATCAACAGCGACGAGTCGCGGCACCTGGCGGTGGGCTTCCAGGTCCTGGAACAGCTCGGGGCCGGCCCCGTGCGCCGGATCGCCATCGAGACCGCGGGTTTCGCGCTGCGGCCGACCCTGCTGCTGGGCGCGCTGCTCTACACCCCGCTGCTCTCGCGCATGTCCGCGAACATCATGGCTATGGGCCTGGACGAGGAGAAGCTCTGGAACGCGGTGCGCCGCTATGAGAAAGCGGGCGATCGCAGTCCGAGCATCAAGCGCGTGCCGCTGTTCCACGTGGTCCGCCTGCACGGGCGCGCCACCATCAACGGGGTGCAGCCGATCCAGGGCATCAACACCGCGCTGAACCGGGCCATCGATCACTTCCCGGTCCGGCTGCTCGGCAAACCGCCCGCCTGGTCCAAGGGCCTGACCTACGACCCGGTGGCGAAATGAGCTCCGCTGCGCGGCAGCATGATTCGAGCACCGGCTACGCCGGGCCGCGGATCCACTGCACCCGCTGGCGCGACGACCACGATCTCACCGGCCTGCACGTCGCGGTGATCGGCAGCGGCGCGGCGATCGCGCGCGTGCTCCCCGCGGTCGCCGTGCGGGCCCGCCGGGTGACGGTCTTCCAGCGCGATCCGGTCTGGGTGCTGCCCGCTCCCCCGCTGCCTGGGGCGCGCCTGCTACGCCTGCTGCCCGCCGACCTGCTGGGCCCGCTGCCCGCGCACACCTCGGCTCCACTCGCCGGTGAAACGGTCACGAGCACACCGAACTCGCTGCTGCGCCGCGTCACCGGGGAGGCGCTGCGCCTGGCCGCACTGGCGAACCTGCGGGTGCAGGTGCGCGACAGCTGGCAGCGACGGCAACTGACGCCCGACACGACCGCCGGGGTCCGCCTGCACAACCACTACTACCCGGCGCTGCGACGCGCCGGGTGCAGCCTCGTCACCTGGCCCATCGCCCGGCTCGCACCCCTCGGTATTCGCACCGTGGACGGCGTCGAGCATCGGGTGGACTGCATCATCTTCGCGGAGGACACCCTATGACCAGCACCGTGGTCGACCACGAGATCATCATCGTCGGCGCCGGATTCTCCGGTATCGGCACCGCGATCGCCCTGCGCAAGGCCGGATTCGAGGACTTCCTGCTCGTCGACGACGCGGACGGCGTGGGCGGCACGTGGCACTGGAACACCTATCCCGGCATCGCCGTGGACATCCCCTCGTTCAGCTATCAGTACTCGTTCGAGCAGCAGCGCGACTGGTCCCGCGTGTACGCGCCCGGGCGCGAACTCAAGGCCTACGCCGAGCACTGCGTGGCGAAATACGGCCTGCGCCCGCGTATTCGGTTCAACACCACGATCGCGAGCGCGGACTTCGACGACACCGTGCACGTGTGGCGGCTGCGCACCGCCGACGGGCACGAGCTCACCGCCCGCTTCGTCATCGGCGCGACCGGGGTGCTGACGCGGCCGAAGCTGCCGGAGATCCCGGGTGCGGACAGTTTCACCGGCGCGGTCGTGCACACCGCCCGCTGGGACCACGAGCTGGATCTGCGCGGCAAGCGGGTCGGCATCATCGGCACCGGCGCCTCCGCGGTGCAGATCATTCCGGAGATCGCCCCCGAGGTCGCGGAACTCGTTGTGTTCCAGCGCACTCCGATCTGGTGCCTGCCGCGGCCGGACGCACCGGTGCCCGGCGCGGTGCGGCGCGTGATGAGCCTGCCCGGCGGGCAGAGGCTCACCCGCTGGCTCAGCCAGGCATTCGTGGAACTCACCTTCCCACTGGCCGCGCACTACTACGGGGTCCTGCCGGTGGCCAAGCTCGGTGAGCGCACCGGGCGGGCTCATCTGCGGGACCAGGTGCGCGACCCGGCGACCCGCGCCGCGCTCACCCCCGACTACGCGCTCGGCTGCAAGCGCCCCTCGTTCTCCAACGACTATCTGAAGACATTCAATCGCGCGAACGTCACCCTGGAAACCGATCCCATCACCGAGCTGACGCCTGCCGGATTGCGCACCGGGGCAACGCATCACGAATTCGACGTGCTCATCATGGCGACCGGGTTCAAAGTGATGGAGTCGGGCAATATGCCGACCTTCGACCTGCGCGGCACCGGTGGCGGCCGGCTCGAGGACTGGTGGAATACCCACAGATTGCAGGCGTACGAGGGCGTCAGCGTGCCCGGGTTCCCGAATTTCTTCAGCATAATCGGGCCGTACGGCTACAACGGCTCGTCGTATTTCGCGCTCATCGAGATTCAGACCCGGCATATTCTGCGCCTGCTGCGCCGAGCCCGGCGGCACGCGTCCACCCGCGTGGAAGTCACCGCCGATGCCAATGACAGGTATTTCCGGGAAATGCTCGCCCGGCGCGGCGGTCAGGTCTTCTGGCAGGACAGTTGCGCGCTCTCCAACAGCTATTACTTCGACCAGCACGGCGATGTGCCGTTGCGCCCGATGAGCACACCCGAGGCCGCTTGGCGGGCAGGTCATTTCGACATGAACGACTATCGATTCGAGTCTCTGGCCCCCCGGACCGCTCCCGCGGGTGTAGCCGATCGCAGCCGCGCACGCTGAACCCGCACGGCGAACACCGGCGGGCACGGCGGTCAGGTTTCGAGTGCCCGGTAGAGCGCGCGCAACTGGCGCAGACCGGATTCGGCGACCTGTTCGTCCTCGGCGGTCATGCGCAGGCCTTGGCGCAGCAGCATGGCGTCGAGGTCCTCCGGGGCCGCGCGATAGGCGGGCGCGGGCAGCGCGGGCCAGGCGGTCGTGTCACCGTAGAGATCCACCGGGTCGGCCGGGGCCGGCTCGCGCTGCACCTGGCCGATGAGATCGTCCAGGGCCACCCCGCGCAGGGTGAGCAGATCGTCGGGGTGCTCGTCCAGCCGCTCGGCGACGACGTAGCAGACCGCGGCCACGTGTTTGCAGGGCCAGCCGGAATCCGGGCAGCTGCACGAGAAGTCGAGTTCGGAGGCGGTGGTGGGCAGCAGCAGCGGTGCGAGCGCCTGCGGCAGCGTGCCCGCGGCGATCTCACCGAGCATCCCCGGCGTCGAGCGCACCAGATCGGCGAGTTCGTCCAGGCGCTCGTCGCGCAACTCGCGCAGGGTGAGCACCGCGATGAACGGGCGCGGCTGACTGCCCTGCACCTCCGCGGTGACCGCGCCGGACTCGAGCCGATAGCTGATGACCTGGCCGCTGCGGGCATACGACCGGCCGCGGGTGAGGCGGCCCGCGTCGGCCACCTGCTCCACCGCGCCCAGAAACGCACGGCCCCACCAGGTGCGGGCGAACGCCGCGCCGCCGCGACTGCGGGCGGGCACCGCGCCCTTGACCGCCCGGCGCGGGCCGAATTCGCTGAAATCGGGGAAGCTCATTCGCCGACCGCCGCGTCGCCCAGGGCCAGCAGCGCCCGCAATTCCGCATCGCCGAGTTCGGTGATCCACTTCTCGCCCGCGCCGACCGTGAGATCCGCGAGCTGACTCTTGCCGCGCAGCATGTCGTCCACACGCTCCTCGATGGTGTCGACGCAGACGAGCTTGCGCACCTGCACATCCCGACGCTGCCCGATGCGGAAGGCACGGTCGGTGGCCTGGTTCTCGACCGCCGGATTCCACCAGCGATCCAGGTGCACAACGTGATTGGCGGCGGTGAGGTTGAGGCCGGTGCCGCCGGCCTTGAGCGAGAGCACCATGATGGGCGGACCGTCCTCGCCTTGGAACCGGGTGACCATGTCGTCGCGGCGCTGTTTGCTCACCCCGCCGTGCAGGAACGGCACCTGGGCGCCGAAGCGCTCGGTCAGGTAGGGCGCGACCAGCTCCCCGAACTCGGCGAACTGGGTGAAGAGCAGCGCCCGCTCGCCGTCGGCGAGCACAGACTCCAGAATGTCCTCGACCAGTGCGAGTTTGCCCGATCGATGATGACCGCGGCGCAGCAGCGTGGAGCCGTCGCGCAGATAGTGCGCGGGGTGGTTGCAGACCTGCTTGAGCCTGGTCAGCGCGGCCAGCACCGCGCCCTTGCGCTCCATACCCTTCGCCGACTTCAGCTTCGCGGTCATGTCGTCGAGCACGGCCTGGTAGAGCGCGGCCTGCTCGGCCGTCAGGTTGGCGCGCACCGTCATCTCGATCTTGTCCGGCAGATCGGAGATCACCGCGGGATCGGTCTTCACCCGGCGCAGCACGAAGGGCGCGGTGATGGCGCGCAGCCGGGTGATCGCGTTCTGATCCTGTTCGCGCTCGATGGGCACCGCGAAGCGCGCGTGGAACTCCGAAGCCTTGCCCAGCAGCGCCGGGTTCGCGAAATCCATGATGGAGCGCAGTTCTTCGAGCCGGTTCTCCACCGGGGTGCCGGTGAGTGCGAGCCGGTGCGGAGCGGGCACCTGCCGGGCCGCGCGGGCCTGGCGGGTGCCGGCGTTCTTGATGTGCTGTGCCTCGTCCACCACAATGCGCTGCCACGACTGCCGTTTGAGTTCCTCGACGTCCCGGGCCAGCAGGGCGTAGGTGGTCACCACCAGATCCGAATCCGCCACCGCCGCATCGAATTCCGCGCCCGAGCGCCGGCCGGCGCCGTGGTGCACGAGCACGCGCAGATCGGGCGCGAACTTCTCGGCCTCGCGCTGCCAGTTGCCGACCACGGACATCGGGCAGACCAGCAGCGTCGGACCCACCGCTGCCGAATCCACGGTGGTGGAGGCATTCTCGCGCTCGTGCACGAGCAGCGCCAGCACCTGCACAGTCTTGCCCAGGCCCATGTCATCGGCCAGGATCGCGCCGCAGCCCAGCCTGCTCATGGTGGCCAGCCAGCTCAGCCCGCGCAGCTGGTAGGGCCGCAGCTGCGTCTTCAATCCGACCGGCTCGGCGACCGGCTCGGACCCGCGCTCGGTCTCCAGAAGCTCCGCGGCCCAACCGGTCGCGGACACCTCCTCGATCGGCACCCCGGCCACCGGCTGCGCGGCGAGCTCGGCGAAGAGCCCGGCGATCGTGCTCGACACCGGCGCGGCGCGCCCCGACACGTACTCCGCCGCCGCGGCGAGCATGCGGTGATCGGCCTGCACCCACTCCCCGCGCAGCTTCACCAGATCGGATTTGGCGCGGATCAGGCGCGCCATGTCGGCGGGTGAGAGCGTCGTGTCCCCGAGCGCCAACTCCCAGCGGAAGGACACCAAACCCTTGAGCCCGACGGCGGTTTCGGTGGCGGCCGGACTCTGCACCCGCAGGCGCAGCGCGGGCGCGGCGACCCGCCACGCGCGCGGCAGCAGCAGTCGCACCCCGGCCGCCTGCAACGCGCCGGCGCCGTGCGCCACCAGATCCAGCACCACCTCGCTGGGCAGGAACAGATCCATGCTCCGGTTGTCGCCGGGCAGATCCCGCAGGCGCGGGTAGGCGAGCTTGGCCGCGGCCAGCTTCTCCCCCGCGATCCGCACCAGCTGCGGATCGCCCGGCAGCAGGACCGGTTGCGGCGCTTCGCCTTCGGTGCGCAGGCACACCTCCAGCCGCCACAGCGCGTCGCCGTCGTCCTCGGTATCGGGTTCCAGCAGGCGCAGCAGCAATTCCGGTTCGTCCACGGTCAGACTCGTGCGCCAGTCGCCGAGGACCGCGGCCAGCCGCGGCGAACCCGCCTCCAGCGGTTCGGCATCCAGCAGGGCGGTCAGCAGCGGATGCGACGCGGTCTCGACCACGTCCGGGTGCGCGGCGAGCCGCTGCCGGACCATGGGATCGGTCAGCTCGTCGAGCAGATTCTCCAGGATCTCGGCGGGGCGACCGGCGGTCTGCAAAGCCGCCGGCATGGCCACCGCGAGCTCGGCGAGCCACGCGCGCTGCCGCTGACCGCCCACCAGCCGCCAGCGCACCCACCAGTCGCCCTCGTCGCGGCGCACTTCCGGAACCATGCGACCCGCACGCACCCAGCGATCCACACCGTGTGCGACGTGCGACAGATACCGCAGATCACCTGCGACGGCGGGCGCGGGCAACTCGCTCAGCAGCACCCGCACCGCCTTCTCGGGGGCCAGCGCGTGGGCCCGAACCTCCCGCTCCCGCGGCCCGTCCGGGCCCGGGACCAGCACGTTCGCCCGATGACGGAACTTCGCGGCGGCGACGATCGACGCGGTCGGCTCGGGCAGCCCGGACGGGTCCGGGGCCGTTTCCGGGTCGTGCCACAGCACCAGGCCAGACCCCGGCGTCCACAGTCCGTGCAGCATTGCCCCATCCAAGCAGCCCGGCCCGACAGGCCCGGCGGGCACTCTCTCCGTAATCCGCTCAATCACGACCCCTACCGGGTCTTTATTTCTGCGCGCCGACAGCACATACTGGAATAACCCCAGGTCACCGCGTATCGCGGTAACGGCTGTGCCTAGTGACAGCCTGGCGGGGCGCACCCTGATAATCCACTGCGACTCATTCCGGAGCCGTGGCAATTTCGATACCGAGGGAGGCCGTGAAGATGACGATTCTGCTCCAAGTGCTCGAGCAGAGCTTCACGCCGACAACGCCGTGGGAGCGACGAAAGTTCACCTTCGTGGACACGACGAAAATCGTCGGAATGCGTTTGGACGGTCAATCGGGCGTATGGCTCGATCTGTCCCGTCCGGGCGAATCCCAGCGTTTGGCCCGCGTCGCCGATCCACGTGACGCCATCAATTTCCTGCTTTCCACCTTCGCCAAAATCGCCGAGTGCGAAGAGCGGGGCGGTTCGTGGCTCATCGGCCACGACGGCGTGCGCGCCGATTCCATCGCCGCCACCCGCTTCCCACCACAGCTGTCGGAGACCGCGGCAGACGATCTGCTCGCTCACGCCTGGTTGTAGCTCTGTTCCACCCCGTTCCACCCACCCGTACATCGCGATGTCGTGTGTACGCGGGGGTGCGAGGCCGCGTCCTTACGCCATAACTTCCGCATGCGGGAGTAATTGTGTAGCGGTGCGCGTATTGCTCGCGGTTCTGCTGGCGCTCACCGCATCCGGTTGTGCCGCGGTGGGCGGACACGACGCGCCCGCACCGGGCAGTCCCACCCGCGCCACGCTCGAACAGCTGCTGTCCCGGGTGCTGACCGTCACCGCGCGGCCGCATCCGGGTGGCTACGAGCGCGGCTGTAAAGCGGGGCAGGGCTGCGTGTTCGGGCCCGCGTGGAGTGACGACCACGACGGCCCGGGCGGGCACGACGGGTGCGACACCCGCAACAATGTGCTGGCCGCGCAGCTCGCCGACGTGGCCTACCGGGCCGGGGCGGGCACCTGCGTGGTCGTGGGCGGCACGCTGATCGATCCGTACACCGGGCGGCGGCTGGTCTTCGCCAAGGCCGATGCCAAAGCGGTGCAGATCGATCACGTCTATCCGCTGGCGGCCGCGTGGGACATGGGCGCGGCGGGGTGGACGCCCGCGCGGCGCACGGTCTTCGCCAATGACACCGCGCTGAATCTGCTCGCGGTGGACGGCAAGACCAACCAGGCCAAAAGCGATCGGACCCCGGCGTCGTGGCTACCGCCGGCCGGGGCCAATCACTGCTTCTACGCGGGCAAGTACCTGACCGTCGCGGTGCACTACGGCCTGCCCGTCACCAAGGCGGACAAGACCGCGCTGCAACGCGTCGCGCGCGGATGCCCGGCGAACTAGCCGGTCGCGACCGGGCGCTTGGGGTCGTGCGACCACTGCGACCAGGAGCCCGGGTAGAGCGCGGCGTCGATGCCCGCCACCGCCAGCGCGGCCACCTGGTGGGCCGCGGTGACACCCGAGCCGCAGTACACCGCGACCGGCCCGGCGCCCAATTCCGTGAAGCGCGAACGCAATTCGTCAGCGGACTTGAAATGTCCCTCGGGCGTGAGGTTTTCGGCGGTCGGTGCGCTGACCGCGCCCGGAATGTGGCCCGCGCGCGGATCGATGGGCTCGACCTCGCCGCGATAGCGCTCGCCCGCCCGGGCGTCCAGCAGCAGGCCGCTCCAGCCCGCGGCGGCATCGGCGTCGATCATGGGCATCGCGCCCGGGTTCAGGACCACGTCACCGGGGGCGGGATCGGGTTCCTCACCGGTGGCCGGGGCGCCGCCCGCGCGCTCCCAGGCCGGCAACCCGCCGTCCAGGATGAGTACCTCGGGCACGCCCGCCCAGCGCAGCAGCCACCAGGCCCGGGCCGCGGCCATGCCGCCGGTGGCGTCGTAGACCACGACGGTGTCACCGGTGCGCACGCCCCAGCTGCGGGCGCACTTCTGCAGGTGGCCGATCTCCGGCATGGGATGCCGCCCGCGCGCCGGTGACGGCGGGGCGGCCAGTTCGGTCTCCAGATCCACGAAGACCGCGCCGGGGATGTGCCCGTTCAGATAGTGCTGCGGCCCATCCGGATCCCCCAGCGCCCACCGCACATCCAGCAGTCGCACCCGAGAATCACCGCCGCCCAGTCGTTCCCGCAGCTCCTCGGCCGAGATCAGCACCGTGCCCAACGCAAACTCCTCTTCGCAGAATCCGCACTCCGAATGGAACACCCTCACCCTACTGAGCGGGGTTCACACTCGCACTCGGCGCGGCCGATGCGACCGGTTCGCGCGGATTCAGGAACCAGCGCACCAGCAGGCCCGCGGCCAGCGCCCAGAACGCCGCGCCGATGCCGAGCAGGCCGATGCCGGAGGCGGCGGTCATGAAGGTGAAGGCCGCCGCGAGGCGGTGCTCCGGCGGGGCCAGGGCGGCGGTGAGCGCGCCCGCCAGCGTGGCGATGAGGGCAAGGCCCGCAACGGTTTCCAGGACGCCGGGCGGGGCGGCGGCGACCAGCGCGACGAGCGCGCCCGAGGCCAGGGCCAGCAGCAGGTAGGTGACACCCGCGGTGGCGGCGGCGATCCAGCGGCGCCGGGGATCGGGGTGTGCGGCCGGGGCCGCGGACAGTGCGGCGCTGATGGCGGCCAGGTTGATGGCGTACCCGCCCGCGGGCGCACCGAGCACGGTGCCCAGACCGGTGACCGTCATGGCCGCGCGCCACGGCACGCGGTAGCCGAACGAACTCATGACCGCGGTGCCCGGAATGTTCTGCGCCGCCATGGTCACCACGTACAGCGGGACCGCGACGCCGATCAGCGCCTGCCAACTCCAGTGCGGCACGGTCAATTCCAGCCGCGGTGCCATGGCCGCGACGTCGACGCCGCGATGGGTCACCGCGATGTCGATGCCCGCGCCGATCGCCGCGACCGCGAAGGCGGCGAGCACGGCCCACCGCGCCGCGTACCGCTGCAACACCAGCCAGGTGAGGATGACCGGGCCCACCACCGCCGGGCTGACCGCCAGGGCCTTCATCGGCGCGATGCACAGCGGCAGCAGCACGCCCGCGAGCATGGCCTGCGCGATCTCGACCGGGATGGCGGCGATGAGCGCGCCCAGGCGCTGCCAGAATCCGGTCAGCACGATCAGCAATCCCGTCACCACGAACGCGCCCACGGCCGCGGGCCACCCGCCCGTCACCGCCCCGGTGCTCGCCAGCAGCGCGGCCCCGGGCGTCGACCAGGCGAGGGTGATGGGCATCCGAAACCGCAGACTCAGCACGAGGATTCCCGCGCCCATCGTCACCGACACCGCCAGCAACCCCGACGCCGCTTGCGCCGCGGTGGCTCCCATGGCCGTCAACCCGGCCAGCACCACCGCGAACGAACTCGTGAATCCCACCAGGGCGGTGACGATTCCGGCCCCGATCGGCTGCCCCACCCCGGGGTCGGCCGCCGGAACCCGGCCGGGGTCGTGCGGCAGTGCTCCGGGCCGGGCGGCCGGGTCCGCTGCTGCTGTAGCGCCGGACACCGCGGGCACATCGGCATCGGAGAGCGGCGGCCCAGCCGCGGCCTGCCCGGAATCCGCGGCACGCACGACCGAACCGGCCGGCGAGTTCTCCGCACCGGGTGCGCCGACTACGGCGAGGTCACCGGTGGTGCCCGGGGCCGCGACGCCATCGGGCCCGGCGCCGTCCGACCCGGTGCGGTCGGACGGTCTGCCGGTTCCGGTGGAAGTGCCCATCAGGTCATAGTCCCGGTCCAGTCGGGGCGTGGTCAGTGGCCAATCGACCGAAACTGGACTGAAATCCCGAGGTGGCGCGCGTCGGCCACGGAAGGACACGGTCGGAGCCGAGAGACCCCGCGATCCGGTATCGGGTTCGAATTCGTCCGGGGTTCAGTCGGATTCGAACCCGGCGACGCCGTTGGCGCCGGCGAGGCGTTCGAGCAGCGGGGTGGTGCGGGGGCCGACCAGGGAGCGGATGACCAGGGACATGGTGGTGCGTTCCACGCCGGGGATCTCCAGGATCCGGCCGGCGATGCGGTAGAGGTCGTCGGCGTCCGCCGCCACCACGCGGACGATCAGGTCGGTCGCGCCCGTGGTTCCGCAGACCTCGGTGACCTCGGGGATCTCGGACAGGGCGGCGACGAGCGGGTCCAGGCGGTGCTGATCGGCCACCACGGCGACGAAGGCCGCCAGGGGGTAGCCGAGGGCGCGGGGCTCGACGCGGCGTTCGACGCTGGCCAGGACGCCCGCCGCTTCCCAGCGAGTCAGCCTGGCCTGCACGGTGTTCCGGGACATCCCCAGTCTGGCCGCGAGTTCCACGCCGGTGGCGCGCGGGTTGCCCACCAGCTCCAGCAACAGCCGGGCGTCGGTGGCGTCGAGCGGGCCGGTGAAGGGTTCCCTGCTGCTCATGGGAGGCAGTATGACACGCCGGTTGGGGTCACAACCGCGCATTCTGCTCAGTTTTGACCTTGGTACTTGCGCATATCGCCAAGCGGAGGATGCTGTGTGGTACAGGCCACACACCGCCGCCGATCCGGACACGATCCCCCGGCGCCCACGGTGTACCCGGTGTTCCGAGGAGGCGATATCGATGCCCGAACAGCGCATCCCTGCCACACGAGCCGACGTCGAGAAGATCCCCTACCCGGTGCAGCTCGTCCAGCCCGACGGACGCCGCGTCCACGACCGGGTACACGCCCCGCTCGTCGCCGACATCGGCGGTGACCGCCTGCGCGCGCTGTACACCGACATGGTCGTCGCCCGGCGGATCGACACCGAGGCCACCGCCCTGCAACGACAGGGCCAGTTGGGCCTGTGGCCCCCGCTGCTCGGCCAGGAAGCCGCCCAGATCGGCTCCGCGCACGCCCTGCACCCGGACGACTACGCGTTCTGCAGCTACCGCGAGGCCGGGGTCGCCTACTGCCGCGGTGTACCGCCCGAGGAGATGACCACCCTGTGGCGCGGGGTGGCGCACTCCTGCTGGGACCCGGACGCGGTCAAGATCACCAATCCGGCCATCGTGGTCGGCGCGCAGGGCCTGCATGCCACCGGCTACGCCTACGCCGCGCAGCTCGAGGGCGCGGAGATCGCCACCATCGCCTACTTCGGAGACGGCGCGACCAGTCAGGGCGACATCGCCGAGGCGCTCGGCTTCGCCGCGTCCTGGGGCGCGCCGGTGGTGTTCTTCTGCCAGAACAATCACTGGGCCATCAGCGCGCCGGTGCGGGTGCAGAGCGCCACCCCGATCGCCCGCCGCGCCGCCGGCTACGGGATTCCCGCGGTGCAGGTGGACGGCAACGACGCCCTCGCGGTCCTGGCCGTGACGCGGCAGGCGATCGTGCGCGCGCGTTCGGGCGGCGGCCCGTCGTTCATCGAGGCCATCACCTATCGCATGGGCCCGCACACCACCGCCGACGATCCGACCCGCTACCGCGCGGCCGCGGAGATCGAGCTGTGGCGCCGGCGCGACCCGATCGACCGGATGCACCGGCTGCTGGAGCGAGAAGGGCTGTGGGACAGCGATTTCGCACAGGAGGTCACGGTGACCGCCGACGCGGTGGCCGCCCGCCTGCGCAGCGCCACCCTCGGCATGGCGGATCCGGAGCCGAGTGCGCTGTTCGAGCACGTGTACGCCACCCCGCACCCCCTGATCGAACGCGAAAGTGCCGAGTACGCTGCCTATCTGGAGGGAGTCCGGTCATGAAGACCACCTTCGCGGGAGCGATCAACCTCGGAATGCGCCGGGCACTCGAGGACGATCCGAAGGTCCTGCTCATGGGCGAGGACATCGGCAGGCTGGGCGGTGTCTTCCGGGTCACCGACACCTTGCAGAAGGACTTCGGCAACAACCGGGTGATCGATACGCCGCTGGCCGAATCCGGCATCATCGGAACAGCTTTCGGAATGGCGCTGCGCGGGCTGCGCCCGGTGTGCGAAATACAGTTCGACGGATTCGTGTATCCGGCTTTCGACCAGATCGTGTGCCAGGTGGCGAAAATCCACTATCGCACACGGGGAAAAGTGACCGCGCCCATCACCATTCGCATTCCGTTCGGCGGCGGCATCGGGTCGGTCGAACACCATTCCGAATCTCCCGAAGCCTATTTCGCGCACACCGCTGGATTACGGGTGGTGTCGCCGAGCAATCCAGCCGACGCGTACCTGATGATCCGCCAGGCGATCGCACTGGACGATCCGGTGGTGTTCTTCGAGCCGAAACGGCGGTACTGGGACAAGGCCGAGGTCGACTTCGCGCAGCTCGATCGCGACGGCGGATTGGCCCTGGACCGGGCCCGCGTCTGCGTCACCGGGGACGATGCCACGGTGGTCGCCTACGGCGGCACCGTCGCCACGGCGCTGAGCGCGGCCGATATCGCGGCGGCGGAGGGACATTCGCTCGAGGTGATCGATCTGCGCAGCCTGTCGCCGATCGATTTCGACACCATCGAGACCTCCGTCCGCAAAACCGGTCGTTTGGTCGTGGTCCACGAAGCGCCGGTATTCGGCGGTCTCGGCGCGGAAATCGCGGCGCGCGTGACCGAAAGCTGCTTCTATGAATTGGAAGCTCCGGTTATGCGGGTCGGCGGCTTCGACATCCCCTATCCCCCCGCTAAGCTCGAACGGCACCACCTGCCCGACCCCGACCGCATTCTCGCCGCGGTCGATCGCACGCTCGCCGCCTAACGGTCATGCCTTCGGAGGAAGCTCGGTGGAAGAACAGCGTCAGGTCATGGAATTCCAATTGCCCGATCTCGGTGAGGGATTGGCCGATGCCGAATTGGTGTCGTGGGCGGTGCGAGTCGGCGACGCGGTGGAACTGAACCAGGTCATCGCCGAGGTCGAGACGGCGAAAGCTCAGGTGGCGCTACCGAGTCCGTACGCCGGCACGGTGCTGGAGCTGCTCGCGCAGCCCGGTGAGACCGTGCCGGTGGGGGCCGGGTTGATCCGGATCGGGACGGCGGTCGAAGCCGGGGCCTCGCCGGCGACCGGGACCCCCGCGGATTCCGGGGCCGCCGACGCGGGAGTCCCGGATTCCGCTGCGCCGCAACAGGCGAGCGGCCGCCAGGCCGTGCTGGTCGGCTACGGACCCGACAGCGAACCCGTCTCGCGCCGGGGCCGTACCGCCGCGACCGGGACCGGCGCTTCCGGCCCGGACACCGGTCACGAGGGTCTGGCCCGCCGCCGGCCCGCGGCCACCCCCGGCGCGCGCCGGCTGGCCCGCGAATCCGGGGTCGATCTGGGCGCGGTCGCCGGGAGCGGTCCCGGGGGCGCGGTGACCGCGCGGGATCTGCGCGGCGGTCGCGCGCAAAGCCCCGGCGCGGAACATATTCCGATCCACACCGCGCCGCCCGGCACGCCGCCCAACCCGGACGCGGGCCCGGGCAGGCAGCCCAGCGAGCGCGAAACCCGCACCCCCATCACCGGTGTCCGCAAGCGCACGGCGGCGGCCATGGTGGCCAGCGCACAGCACATTCCACAGGCCAGCGCCTTCGTCACCACCGATTTCACCGGGTCGATGGAATTGCTCGATCACCTGCGCGCGACCCCCACCTTCGCCGGGCTCACTCTCACCCCCCTGGCGCTGGTCGCCAAGGCGACGCTGGTCGCGCTGAGCGAATTCCCGGAGCTGAACGCCACCTGGAACGAGGGCGATCAGGAGATCGTCACCAAGCACTACGTCAATCTCGGCATCGCGGTGGCCACCGCGCGCGGGCTGCTGGTGCCCAATCTCAAAGAGGCACAGGCCCTGAGCCTGCGGGATCTGTGCCAGGACATCGGCCGGGTCGCGGAGCTGGCGCGGTCCGGTACGGCCACCCCGGCCGATCTCACCGGGGGCACCTTCACGATCTCGAATGTCGGGGTGTTCGGTGTGGATGCCGGTGTGCCGCTGGTCAATCCGGGCGAGGCGGCGATCCTGTGCCTGGGTTCCATCCGCAAACGGGCCTGGGTGCACCGGGACGAGCTCGCCGTGCGCTGGGTGACCACGCTCGGCATGAGCTTCGACCACCGCATGATCGACGGCGAACAGGGGTCGCGGTTCCTGGCGGCCGTCGCCGCGCTGCTGGAGGATCCGCTCACGCTGCTGGGTCGCGTGTAGACGCGCGACCCGGGGGCACGGCGGTGGCGGCGGCTGCGTAGCCGCCACCGCCGGATCCACGACCGGACGAGCAGCCGATTCGAGCGGGTCATCCGCTCGGGCAACCGCGAGGACGTGGGCAGCGCGCCCGTCCCGGCATCCGAGGTCTCGGCGGCAGGCAGGCCGCCGATGCCCCGGCGAACGCGCGACTCGCAGGATGCGTGGCGACTCGACTACCGGCCCGACGCAGCCGCCGGGCGTGCCGAGCCGGGCTAGGAGTAGGTGACCACGAGGGGTTCGGCGGCTTCGCGGATGACCGCGGGGATCGGCACCGGCTTGCGAGTGACCTCGTCGACGTAGACGTGCACGAAGGTGCCGGTGGCCGCGAGCTCCAGCGTCCCGCCAGCCTCCCGGAAGATGGCCAGGTCGTAATTGATGCTCGAATTGCCCAGGCGCGCGATGCGAATGCCCACGCGGAGCTGATCCGGGAAGCTGATCGATCCGACGAACTTGCACGAGGTCTGCGCCACCACGCCGATGGCGGGCAGATCCCGGATATCGGTTCCGGTCGCGTGGATGAGCCACGCGTTCACCGCGGTATCGAAGTAGCTGTAGTAGGTCACGTTGTTCACGTGGCCGTAGTGGTCGTTGTCCGCCCAGCGGGTCGGCACCGGCCAGAGCACCGGGTATCGCTCATCCGTCACCCCACGGACGGTAGGGGATTTCCGCGCCGGGCGATACGGCGGGGTTCGGGCCGAGGCGCGCCCCTCACGGTGTGCCGGGCCGACGGGCCGGCCCCGACCTCGCCGAAGTCGGCGCGGCTTCGCGGCCGCGCGGTGCTGCGAGATCAGACGGCCGGCTCGGCCAGAGCCTCACGGCCACCGACGGTGAACAGGAGAGATCCTGCCGCGCACCGCCGGGATCCCGGCCGAAACCGCCGGGATCGGCCCTGCTCGACGCGCTGAATCACGCTCGGGGCCGAGTCGTCACCGACCCGCTCCCGAGTCGTGGCGAACCGCGGCACGATCCGGGCAGACAGTCGGACACTCAGGCGGTGCGCTGATCGGTGGCGTTGCGGTGATCGCGCGGGCTGATGCCGTGGTGGCGTTTGAAGGCGGTGCTGAGGGCGAAGGCGCTGCCGTAGCCGACCCGGCGGGCAATCGATTCCAGGGTGGCGTCGGATTCGTGCAGTAGATCCGCGGCCAGCGCCAGGCGCCAATCGGTCAGGAAGGCCATCGGGGGCTCGCCGACCAATTCGGTGAAGCGGCGCGCCAGGGCCGCGCGGGAGACGCCCACCTCGGCGGCCAGCGACGCCACGGTCCAGCCGTGGGCGGGATTGTGCTGCATGAGCCGCAGCGCCTTGCCCACCAGCGGATCGGCGTAGGCGTGATACCAGGCGGGGGCGTCGGCCCGGGAGAACCAGGCCCGCAGTGTGGCGATGAGCAGCAGGTCGAGCAGGCGGTCCAGCATGGCCCCCTGGGCGGGCAGATCCTTGGCGGCCTCCTCCACCAGCAGGTCCAGCACCCGGGTGTCGACCTCGTCGCGGCCCAGCACCGCGATGGGCGGCAACGCGCGCAGCAGCCGGCGACTGGCCGCGGACTCCTGTTCGTAGGTGCCGGTGACCAGCACGTTCGCGGCGGTGGCGCTGGTTCCCCAGCTGCGCATGCCCAGGCTCAGGGTCTCGCAGAGCACCTCGCCGTCGGGGGTGGTGGTGATCTGACCGGGGTGAATGATCACCTGCGGCTCGGTCTCCGGGTCGTCGGCGACGGTGTAGTGGTCCGGACCGCGGAAGATCGCGATGTCGCCCTCGCGCAACCGGCGGGGCGCGATCTGCTTGCCGCCCTTGGAATCCGGCACGATCCAGCCGCCGCCGCGCACCATGGCCACCAGGGTGAGCGGGGCTTCGTCCCGGATCCGCAGGGACCAGGGCGGGTCGAAGGACGATCGCATGACGAACGCGGCCCGCGCGCGTGGTCCTTCGAGCAAGCTGGCCAACGCATCCATACCAAGACGATGGCAAATGTGCGGGCGCTTCTCAACCATGTTCAGTCTCAGGGCTTCTCGATGTACTGGTGCCATGACCGATAAAGACTCCCCCAGCAGCACGAATGCCGTTCTCGTGCTGGGCGCGAACGGCAAGACCGGGAGCCGGGTGCGCACCCGGCTGACCGCGCTCGGGGTTCCGGTGCGCGCGGGGTCGCGCCACGGCGAGCCGCCCTTCGACTGGAACGACCGGGGCACCTGGGCGGCGGCGCTGGACGGGATGCACGCTGTCTACCTCGCCTACGCACCGGACCTGGCGATGCCGGGCGCGACCGCGGCGCTCGAGACGTTCACCGCGCGAGCCGCCGCGGCCGGGGTGCGGCGGGTGGTCATGCTGTCCGGGCGGGCCGAACCCGAGGCGCTGGAATGCGAAGAGATCGTGCGCGATTCGGGTCCGGAGTGGACCATCGCGCGCTGCGCGTTCTTCGCCCAGAACTTCAGCGAGGGCATCTTCGCCGGCGAATTGCGCACCGGGACACTGACGTTGCCCGCGGGGCCGGTGCCCGAACCCTTCGTGCACGCGGACGACATCGCCGACGTGGCGGTGGCGGCGCTGACCGCGGCCGGGCACGGGGGGCAGGTGTACGAGCTGACCGGCCCGCGCGCGCTGTCCTTCGCCGAGGCGGTGGCCGAGCTCGGCGCGGCATGCGGGCGAGAGTTGTCGTTCACCTCCGTCTCGCGCCTGGAT
Organism: Nocardia sp. NPDC005978; assembly: GCF_040614455.1. Lineage (NCBI taxonomy): Bacteria > Bacillati > Actinomycetota > Actinomycetes > Mycobacteriales > Nocardiaceae > Nocardia > Nocardia sp. NPDC005978. The sequence continues at coordinate 26,387 of NZ_JBEXUS010000025.1, read as the reverse complement.
TACATTGCGGCGCTGAGCATGCGCGGCGTGCCGGGCGCGGAGATCAGCCTGCTGGACTATCTGTTCGGGGTGCTGCTGGACGGGCGGAACTCCCGGCCCGCGGACGGGGTGCGCCGGGCGCTGGGCCGCGAACCGCGGGATTTCGCCGAGTATGCCCGCGACGTGGCGGTTTCCGGTGTCTTCTCGGTCACAGAGCGGGGTAGATCTGTCGGTGCCCGGGCCTACAATTGAGACGAAACAGGTTGTAGTTCATCGGATTCGGAACCCGGATCCGGTCCTGATTCGAAGCCCGGCCGGGAGTGTCGACGAAGCCGCGATCGCCGGGGTCACGGGGAGCTGCCGGTTGTGCCGGTAGCGTCGTACCAATGGTCGCTGCGTCGCCCGCTCCCCCGATTCGAATCGCACGCGCCGCGCTGTTCGTGGTGTTCGGGCTGAACGGTCTGCTCTCGGCCATCTGGATCGTGCACATTCCGGCGGTCTCCGAACGCACGGGCGTCTCGCACAGCCTGCTGGGCATGCTCATCCTGCTGATGGCCGCCAGCGCCATCGTGGGCATGCAGACCGCCGGACCACTCGCCGACCGACTGGGCAGCCGCACCCTCACCGCCACCGCGGCCACCCTGCTGTCCCTGACCCTGCCCGGCCTGGCGTTCGCCACCTCACCGCTGACCCTCGCACTCGCCCTGGTGGCCTACGGTTTCGGCAACGGCATGCTCGACGTGTCGATGAACGCGCAGGCCGTGCAGGTGGAACGCGCCTACTCCCGCCCGATCATGGCGGCGTTCCACGCCCTGTTCTCGCTCGGCGGGCTGGCGGGCTCGCTCGCGGGGGCTGCCGCACAGCGAGCCGATTGGAACATCCACACCACGTTCCTGGCGGCGTCGGGGTTCGGCCTCGTCATGGTCGCGGTGTGCGCGCCGCGCCTGCTGGCCGGCACCCCCGCCGCGTCGAATTCCCCTGGCGCACAGCGGACCGAGCCCGTACCGGACATCCCGCCCGGCTCCGCGGCGGCCGGGGCCACCCTGGACACCGCGGGGGCGGCGGACGCGACGACGCGGGACGGCACGGACCCGGACGGCCCGGGGATCGCGGCGGGTGGGCAGGTCGAGCACGCCTCGGCCGGGCCCGGCGGCCGCGCTTCGGCCGGGCGCGCGAGCGCGACCCGCAAGGTACTGGCGCTGGGCGGCATAGCCTTCGTGCTGCTCATGGCCGAAGGGGTGGCGGCGGATTGGAGCGCGCTGCAATTGCGGGACCGCCTCGACGTGGAGGTCGGCACGGCGGGCCTGGCCTTCGCCGCCTTCTCCGCGACCATGACCGCGGGCCGTTTCGGCGCGGACCGGGTCGCCGGCCGGTTCGGCCCGGTGGCGGTCCTGCGCTGGGGAACCCTGCTGGCCGCAGCAGGATTCGCGCTGATCACCCTGTCCGGCTGGCTCCCCCTGACCATCCTCGGCTGGGCCCTGTGCGGCATCGGCCTCGCGGGCGGCGTCCCCCAGGTCTTCACCGCCGCGGGCAATCTCGGCTCGTCCACATCCGCGACCGACATGTCCCGCGTCTTCGGCCTCGGCTACGTGGGCCTGCTCGCCGGCCCCGCGATCATCGGCTGGCTCACCCAGCTGGTGCCCCTCACCACCGCGATGGTCGTCCCGCTGCTCGCACTACTGCTGTGCGGCTGGGGCGCTCGCGCGGTCGCCGGATCAGCGCCGGCGAATCAGTCGAATTCCGGACAGGAGCAGAAGTAGGGACACGGCTGTGAGCAACCAGATCGGCACCGCCAGATAGCTGAAGACCCGGAACTTCTCCCCTATCCCACAGGGCCCCACCTCGGTGGGCAGCCTCGCGCAATCCGGGTGCGAGGGGCCGACGATCAGCCCGAGGATGCCCAGGCTCGCCACGAGAAACACCGCGAACACCGCGACGCCGACCACGATCACCAGCGTCGGCACGATCCGATCGGCCACGCGCGGCGCACTTCTCACGATCCGACCGTAGCCGCACTCGCCCCGCGGTGGAGCGGGTCAGCGGGGGCGGACGGCCGGGGTCAGGTCGCCGATCTGTTCCGCGTGGTCGAGGAAGTCGTCGACCATCCGGTGGTTGAGAACGGCCAGGGCCTTCAGATCCTCGGAAGTCCAGTCGGACAGGGCTTCTCGCATCCAGCCGCGCAGGACCACGCGGATCGCCTCCACGGCCTCGCGGGCCTTGGGGGTGGGGCGTACGCGCTGGGCGCGGCGGTCGTCCGGATCGGGGACCCGTTCTACGTGGCCGGACTTCTCCAGGCGCTGGATCTGGCGGCTCACGTGCGGAGCCTCCACATCCAGGCGGGTGGCGAGTTCACCCAGGCGCATGGGCTCCTCGGCGTCGACGAGCACGCGCAGCAGCGGGACGCTGGCGCGATCCATGGTGAGGCCGCACTCGTGCATGGCCCGGTCGTGGCGGCGGACCCGGGTCAGCAGATAGGCGACGCGGGCCAGCGCACGCTCGAGTTCCACGATGTGACCCTCGTCAACCTCGTGGGGGGAGATGGCTTCCGGCGGCGGCATGTGGTTATCTTACGAAACCCATTTACTTAATTTTGGTAAGTAATACAAAAAGGATCAGGCATGACTTCGACCGCAGTCGGTCAGGGCGGTGGGAGCATCCCCGCTGCCGCGACGAACCCCGTCCCGGACAAGCAGCCGGCGCATCTCGGCCTGACCCTGCTCGCGCTGTGCGCGGCCGGTCTGGTCGTCTCGCTGCAGCAGACCGTGGTCATCCCGCTGCTGCCGCGCATGATCGTGCAGCTGAACACCGACGTCGCCGGCGTCACGTGGCTGTTCACCGCCTCGCTGCTCACCGGCGCGGTCGCCACTCCCCTGCTCGCGCGCTTCGGCGACATGTACGGCAAGAAGCCCATGGTCATGATCACGATGGGCGTGCTCATCGCGGGGTCGGTGATCTGCGCCTTCGCCACGACGCTCGGCGTCTACATCGTCGGCCGGTCACTCCAGGGCATCTCGGCGGCCATGATCCCGCTGGCCATCGGCATCATTCGCGACACGTTCCCGCGGGAGCGACTGGTCGGCGCGATCGGCGTCGTGTCCGGCACCATGGGCGTCGGCGGCACCGTCGGCCTGCTCATCACCGGCGTCATCGCCGATCACACCACCGATCCGCACCCGGTGTTCTGGCTGACCGCCGCCCTCGGCGTGGTCGCCACCGTCCTGATCCAGGTGAGCGCCAAGAACAACGGCGTGCGACACGGCGGCAAGCCCGACTACATCGGCGCGGCCCTGCTCGCCGGACTGCTCGTCTCGCTGCTGCTCGCGATCAGCGAGGGCCCGCGCTGGGGCTGGGGTTCGGGCTCGGTGCTGGCACTGTTCGGCGCGGCCATCGTGCTCGCGGTGATCTGGGTGTTCGTCGAGTTGAAGGTGGAGCAGCCGCTGGTGCGCCTGCAACTGCTGGTCGGCCCGCAGTCGCTCTCGGCGAACCTGGCCTCGGCGCTGCTGGGCTTCTCGATGTTCGGATCCTTCACGCTCATCTCGAATTTCATCCAGACCCCCGCCGACAAGGTCGGCTACGGCCTGTCCGGTTCCGTGCTCGCGGTGGGCCTGTACGGCATCCCCAGCTCGGCGCTGATGACCTTCTTCTCCTTCCGCACCGGCCGCATCGCCGCCAAGATCGGCCCGGCGTACACCCTGGCCATCGGCTCGGCCTTCGCCGGACTCTCGATGGGCTGGCTGACCTTCTCGCACGATCACGGCTACGACATGATCATCGCGAATGTCCTGCAGGGCACCGGGTTCGGCATCGGGTACGCGGCCCTGGGCACCCTCGCGGTGCAGCACGTGGCCATGAGCGAGAGCGGCATCGCCTCGGGCATCAACTCCCTGGTGCGCACCGCCGGCGGCAGCATCGCGGGCGCGGTCACCGCGTCCATCCTTTCCGCGCACGTCATGGCGGGCACCCACGCGCCCAGCGTCGGCGCCTACGTGGCGAGCTTCGCGGTGCTGTCGATCGGCGCGTTCGCGGCCTCGGCCGTGGCGCTCGGACACGGACTGCGGCACAAGGGCGAGTAGCGGTCACGGTGCGTGCGCGGTCATCGACCGGGCACGCGCCCATTCGTCCGGGCCGGGCCGAACCCGCGCCGCCGGCCCGGACCGAGACTCCGATGCGATCTAGGTCAGCACCTCGGTGCGTTCACCGTCCACCACGACCACGTGATCGTCGGTCAGCGCCCAGTGCGGTGTGCCGGCGGCCAGATAGTCGCGAACCAGCTTGCGGGACAGCCCGTCCGGATCCGTGGGCGAATCCAGGTGCGGAACGATCGGCCGGTCCACCAGGCCCAGTCCGTCCCAGCGCGGCTCCACCCCGCAGGCCGTGCGCACCTCCCCCGGATCGTCCATGGACTCCAGGCCGTGCAGGTCCGGGGTCATGACGCACGCGCCCGCGCTGTAGCCGGCGTAGACCAGCGCGTCGCGCTCGAGCAGGCGGGTCAGGACGACATCGGCTCCGCTGCGGGCGAATTGGGCGCGCAGCACGAAAGTGTTGCCGCCACGCACCCACACCAGGGGGAACCCGGTCAGCGTGCGCTCCAGGGCCGCGGCTCGGCCGACGTATTCGCGCAGGTCCACCACCTCGGGCGCGAAGCCCATGCGGCGCAACGGAAACAGATCACTCGTGACCGCGCTCTGCCAGGCCGAGGGCCAGGCGTCGCAGGCATTGGCGATGACCGCCACCCGGCCGGGCTCACCGATCATGGCGAGCAGCCGATCGGCGTGCGCGCCGAACCGATAGCTGGACAGAAAGAGTCGCACCGGGCCTCAGCAGGCGCTGTCGAGGCCGCGGACCAGGGCATTGCGCCGCGGGCGGCGCCCGTCCACTGGCCGGGTGCCGGCGTCCCACTGGCCGGGCGCGGTGGCCGCGCGGAGGGTGTGGTCGGGCACCGTGTCGGTCATGCGCTGGTTTCCCTTTCCTCCGCGGTCAGCCGCTCCAGCCCCGCCCGGATGGCCGCGGCGGTGGCCTCCCTGTCGTGCGGGCGGCGCATGACGAAACCCTTCGCGAACGTCAGGGTGTCGCCCTTGCGCCGGGGCACGACGTGCAGGTGCACGTGATGCACGGTCTGGAAGGCGGCCTTGCCGTCGTTGAGCACCAGATTGGCGCCGTCGGCCCCGAGATCGCTGCGGCGCACCGCTTTCGCGAGCCGATGCCCGAATTCGAACACCTTCGCGCCCAGCGCGGGGTCGAGCTCGGTCAGGTCGGTCGCGTGCGACTTGGGGATCACCAGCGTGTGCCCCCGCGTGATGGGCCGGATGTCGAGGAACGCCAGCAGGAGGTCGTCTTCGAATATCTTGGTCGCGGGATCGGACCCCGCCACGATCCGGCAGAAGATACAGCCACTCACCCGCCAGACATTACGGCGTACGAGTGAGCCGCGACACCCCATTCGCAGACACCGTTCGCCCCAACTGGAAACACACCTACCAGTAAGTAGCAAACACCGTCGTGCGTACTTGTGGCCGGTAGCGGGCTTGCGGACGATTGCCGGGTGAGCGTTTCTAGCAACACCATGTGATCGCTATCTCCGCTACGCTCACGCCGGACCAGGTACAGTTGCGAGAATTCTCACGAACTTACTTGTCAGTAAGTTCGGCCTCACCGTTTGGACCGGTGACCGGCCCATCACCTGCACAACGATGGTCCCGGTTCATCATCGAGAAGGAAGATTGACAGTGGACACAACGCAGAGCGCACAGACGGCTGCGCCCCGCGGTGCACGCGTCGGCGTGGTTCGAGAGACGAACTCGGACGAACGCCGCGTCGCATTGGTGCCGAAGATCATTCCCTCCCTGCTGAAGCAGGGCGTGGAAGTGATCGTCGAGGCCGGGGCCGGACTGGGCGCGCTCATCCCGGATGAAGCTTACGTCGAAGCGGGCGCCACCGTGGGCGATCCGTGGTCGGCCGATGTGATCGTCAAGGTCGCGCCGCCGAACGACGCCGAGATCGCCAAGCTCTCCAGCGGGCAGACCCTCATCGGCTTCCTCGCGCCCCGCAACGCCGACACCAAGATCGGTGCCCTCAAGGCGGCCGGCGTCCAGGCGTTCGCCGTCGAGGCGATTCCGCGTATCTCCCGCGCCCAGGTCATGGACGCGCTGTCCTCGCAGGCCAACGTCGCCGGCTACAAGGCCGTGCTGCTGGCCGCGTCGGAATCGACGCGCTTCTTCCCGATGCTCACCACCGCCGCGGGCACCGTGAAGCCCGCGACCGTGCTCGTGCTCGGCGTCGGCGTGGCCGGACTGCAGTCCCTGGCCACCGCCAAGCGCCTCGGCGGCCGGACCACCGGCTACGACGTCCGTCCCGAGGTCGCCGATCAGGTGCGCTCGGTCGGCGCGCAGTGGCTCGACCTCGGCATCGACGCCGCCGGTGAGGGCGGGTACGCCCGCGAACTCACCGACGAGGAGAAAGAGCAGCAGCAGGCCGCGCTGGAGAACGCCATCAAGGGATTCGACGTGGTCGTCACCACCGCGCTCGTTCCGGGTCGTCCCGCACCGCGCCTGGTCACCGCCGCCGCCGTCGAGGGCATGAAGCCCGGCAGCGTCATCATCGACATGGCGGGCGAGACCGGCGGCAACTGCGAGCTCACCGAGCCCGGCAAAACCGTTGTGCGCCACGGCGTCACGATCTGCTCGCCGCTGAACCTGCCGGCGACCATGCCCGAGCACGCCTCGGAGCTGTACTCCAAGAACATTTCGGCCCTGCTGGAACTGATGCTGAAGGACGGCGCCCTGGCCCCCGATTTCAGCGATCAGGTGCTGGCCGACTCCTGCGTCACGCGTGAGAAGGAAGCCTGATGTACACCGAACTTCTCGCGAACATCGCGATCCTGGTGCTATCCGGGTTCGTCGGCTTCGCCGTCATCTCCAAGGTGCCCAACACCTTGCACACACCGCTGATGTCGGGCACCAACGCCATTCACGGCATCGTCGTGCTCGGCGCGCTCGTGGTGTTCGGCAAGGTCGAGGACCCCTCGATCCTCATGCAGATCATCCTGTTCGTCGCGGTCGTCTTCGGCACGCTGAACGTGGTCGGTGGCTTCGTGGTCACCGACCGCATGCTCGGCATGTTCAAGGCCAAGAAGCCCGCCGCGACCGAGAAGGCCGGTAAGTAGCCATGGACAATCTCGTCAATATTCTCTACATCGTCTCGTTCGCGCTCTTCATCTACGGCCTCATGGGCCTGACGGGCCCGAAGACGGCGGTGCGCGGCAACTGGATCGCCGCGATCGGCATGGTCATCGCGGTCATCGCGACCTTCATCTCGATTCGCGACACCAGCAACTGGATCATCATCGTCGCCGGTCTCGTGGTCGGCATCGGCCTGGGCGTGCCCCCGGCCCGCTTCACCAAGATGACCGCCATGCCCCAGCTGGTCGCCGCGTTCAACGGCGTCGGCGGTGGCACCGTGGCGCTCATCGCGTGGGCCGAATTCATCGACACCACCGGCTTTTCCGCGTTCAAGCACGGCGAAGAGCCGACCGTGCACATCGTGATCGGCTCGCTCTTCGCGGCCATCATCGGCTCGATCTCCTTCTGGGGCTCGATCATCGCGTTCCTGAAGCTGCAGGAGACCCTGCCGGGCCGCCCGATCGGCATCGGCAAGCTGCAGCAGCCGCTGAACCTGCTGCTGCTGCTCGGCGCTATCGCCGGCGCGGTGGTCATCGGCATCGGCGCGACCAAAGACGGTGTGCCGCAGTACTGGATGATCCTGGTGCTCGTGCTCGCGGGCATTCTCGGCCTGATGGTCGTGCTGCCCATCGGCGGCGCGGACATGCCGGTCGTGATCTCGCTGCTCAACGCGCTCACCGGCCTGTCGGCCGCGGCCGCGGGTCTGGCGCTGAACAACACCGCCATGATCGTGGCGGGCATGATCGTCGGCGCGTCCGGCACCATTCTGACCAACCTCATGGCCAAGGCCATGAACCGCTCGATCCCGGCCATCGTGGCCGGTGGCTTCGGCGGCGGCGGCACCGCGCCCAGCGGCGCCGGTGGCGAGCAGAAGCAGGCCAAGGCCACCTCCGCGGCTGACGCGGCGATCCAGATGGCCTACGCCAACCAGGTCATCGTGGTGCCCGGCTACGGCATGGCCGTCGCCCAGGCGCAGCACGCGGTCAAGGAGATGGCGGCGCTGCTCGAGGCCAAGGGCGTCGAGGTCAAGTACGCGATTCACCCCGTCGCCGGTCGTATGCCCGGCCACATGAACGTGCTGCTGGCCGAGGCCGAGGTCTCGTACGACGCCATGAAGGAAATGGACGACATCAACGGCGAGTTCAGCCGCACCGATGTCGCCCTGGTCATCGGCGCGAACGACGTCACCAACCCGGCTGCGCGCGAGGACGCCTCCTCGCCGATCTACGGCATGCCGGTGCTGGACGTCGACAAGGCCAAGTCGGTCATCGTGCTGAAGCGCTCGATGAACTCCGGCTTCGCCGGCATCGACAACCCACTGTTCTACGCGGACACCACCTCCATGCTGTTCGGCGACGCGAAGAAGTCGGTCAGCTCGGTGACCGAAGAGCTGAAGCAGCTGTAGGGGATTCCCTACGCCCGCAAGGCAACCGATGGCCCGCACCCGATGAGGGGTGCGGGCCATCGTCGTTCGCGGGGTGGTGTTGGTACTCGGGTGGGGGTCACGTACCGGGGGCGGGCGCTCCCGCGAGGCGCAGGACGCTCTCGCGCAGGGCCGCTTCGGCTTCCGGGCGGGTCATGCGGCCGGTCTTCACCTCCTGCTTGGCGGCGGCGCCCACGGAGACGATGGCGGTCGCGAGCCATTCCGGGGTTGTGGCGCAGGTGAATTCGCCGGAGTCGAGGCCGCGGCGCAGGAGCGGGAGCAGGTGGTCGGTGACCGGGATGTGGCGGGCGTAGCCGTCTTTGGGGGCGACGGGGCCGAGGTTGCGCATGACGGGGGTGTTGGCTTCGAAAGCGCGCCAGCTGATGTCGAGCACCCGGAGCAGGGCGGCGGTGGGCGAGCCCGCGGTGAGATCGGCGTCGGACATGGCGGCGGCCGTCGTGGCGGCGAGGCGATCGGCGACGGCGACGCGCAGGTCGTCGCGAGAGGGGAAGTGCGCGTAGATGGTTTGCCTGCTCACGCCGGCGGCCGCGGCGATCGCCGACATGCCCGCGCCGGGCTGATCCGGCAGCAGGGCGAGGGCGGCGTCGAGGATGGCGGCGCGACTGCGCTCGGCATCGGCGCGGCGGCGGGGCTCGGATACAGCGGACAAACTCTTACACCCTTGTCAAAGTTGTCGATGGCGGCTTAACCTTTACAGCGTTGTCAGAATTATACGACAGCGGCGGCACGCGCTCCGCTTCGTCAGCGCCCCAGGAGATTTCGTGTCGCATCGACTCGTACGGACCGTCGCACTGCTGTCCACCGGACTGCTCGCCGGGGCTTTCGGCTACGGCGCGGTCAATCTCGCGCCCACGTTCCACCGGGTGCCGCTGCAGATGCGGCTGGAGTTCCACACCGAACTCATGAAAATGAACAGCATCAGCATGCAGGCCACCATGGCCGCCGCGGCGCTGAGCTGTCTCACGCTCGCATGGCTCGCGCGCGGGCGGGACCGGCGGCTCGCGGCGAGCGCGACGGCGCTGGTGACGGCATCGTTCGCGATCACGCGACTGGGCAATGTGCCGATCAATCACCGGATCAACGAATGGGCGCTGACCGGTGCGCCCGCCGACTACGCCGAGATCCTCGCGCGCTGGGATCTGTTCCACGCGCTGCGCACGCTGACCGGACTCGGGGCGTTCGGGCTGATGACCGCGCTCACGGTGTGGCAGCCGCGGGCGAGCGCGAAAGCCGGGCGGCAGCTCGACGGCGCTCACCGCGCGCCGGTTACCGCCTGACCTCGGCGCGCCGATGTCCGAATCGGGCCGGGTGGCAGGCCCGCCGCCGCGCAGGTCAGCGACACTCGCAACGCGACATCGGTCCGTATCGGGTGCCCGATTCTGGCGATACACGTAGTTTCTGAGGGTGGAACCGAACAGCTCTGGCGTCGACCTCGATTCGCTGCGATCCCTGCTGCCCGAGGGGATGGTCGTGACCGACCCCGACGTGCTGGCGGGATACCGGCAGGACCGGGCCTTCGACCCGAACGCCGGGATCGGGCTGGCCCTGGTGCGGCCGCTGACCACCGAACAGGTTGCGACCGTGGTGCGATGGGCGCAGGAAAGGGGCGTGCCGATCGTGCCGCGTGGAGCGGGGACCGGGTTGTCCGGCGGAGCCACCGCGCAGCACGGGGCGCTCGTGCTCAGCACCGAGAAAATGCGCGACATCACCGTCGACGCGGTCACGCGGACCGCGATCGTGCAGCCGGGCCTGCTGAACGCCGAGGTCAAACGAGCCGTGGCCGAGCACGGACTGTGGTATCCGCCGGACCCGTCCTCGTTCGAGATCTGCTCGATCGGCGGCAACGCGGCCACCAACGCGGGCGGACTGTGCTGCGTGAAGTACGGCGTCACCACCGATTACGTGCTCGGCATGGAAGTGGTGCTCGCGGACGGGACCGCGGTGCGGCTGGGCGGACCGCGACTCAAGGACTCCGCCGGGCTCTCGCTCACCAAACTCTTCGTGGGCAGCGAGGGCACACTCGGCATCATCACCGAACTCACGCTACGACTCCTGCCCGCGCAGCCGCCGCAATCGACGGTGGTGGCCACCTTCCCCACCCTCACCGCGGCCACCGACGCGATTCTCGCCATCACCGGCGCACTGCGGCCGTCGATGCTCGAATTCATGGACGCCGTCGCGGTGAACGCCGTCGAAGACGAACTCCGCATGGGCCTGGACCGGGACGCGGCGGGATTGCTGGTGGCACGCTCGGACGCACCCGGTGAACACGCCGGACACGAAGCGGACATCATGCTCGCCGCCTGCGAGAAGGCCGGTGCCACCGAGGCTTTCCGCACCGACGATCCGGACGAGGGCGAGGCCTTCTGCGCCGCGCGGCGCTTCGCCATCCCGGCCGTGGAGCGCAAGGGACCGCTACTGCTCGAGGACGTCGGCGTGCCACTGCCCCGGCTCGGGGAACTCATCACCGGCGTGGCCGACATCGCGCGCGAACGCCGCGTGCTCATCTCGGTCATCGCGCACGCGGGCGACGGCAACACCCATCCGCTCATCGTGCACGACCCCAACGACGCCGACGAAGCCGCGCGCGCCCAACTGGCCTTCGGCGAGATCATGGACCTGGCCATCGCGCTGGGCGGCACCATCACCGGGGAACACGGCGTCGGACGGCTGAAGAAGGACTGGCTGCCCGATCAGGTCGGACCCGATGTGATGGCACTCACTCGGCGCATCAAACAAGCCCTGGATCCGCACGGGATACTCAACCCGGGAGCCGTGCTCTGAACCGCCGGCCGGAACAATCCGCACGACAAGGGAGTTCACACCGACTATGAGTACCAGGCTGGAACACAACGCCGACGCCACGCGCTACGAGATCTACCTCGACGACACCCTCGCGGGCTACGCCGACTACGCGGAGAGCACCACCGGCGATCGCAAGGTCCGCGATATCCAGCACACACTCACCTTCCCGGAGTTCCGCGGCCGCGGCGTCGCCGCACAGGTCGTCGAATTCGCGCTGAACGATGCACGCGCGGAGGGCTTCTCGGTCATCCCCACCTGCTGGTACGTCGAGAAGTACATCGCCGAGCATCCCGAATACGCCGATCTGGTCGGCTAATTCGCGCGATAGCCGCCACCCGAGGACTCCGGCCGCCGCCACACCAGCAACTGGCGGTCGGCCACGCTCATCATGGCCTCGATCACCTTCTCGTTGTCGAAGCCGGGGAGCGCCTGTAGTCGCGCGAGGAAGCCGGTGTCGGCCGCGGAATGCGGCACGACACAGCCCTTACCCGTGGCTCCGATCAGCACGAAGAACACATCTTCGGCGAACGGTCCATCCGCCGTCGTAATGATGCGCACCTCGGCCAACTCGGTCCACGCGACCTCTTCCACCCGTCCGTTGGCCAGCGTGCGCCGGACGAAGGTGTCGTTGATTTCGACTCCGGCCATGGGTCCATAGTGCACCCGTCGTCCCCGGGCCGACAGTCCCGAAAGCCGTGCTTTACCTGATGAAACCGTGGCGGGAACTTCCCGTTCACCCGGCGACCGGGGACGCAGGGGCTGTGGCAATCAGTCAGCTATTAACGGGTTTTCGCGGCGACACGCGGAGGCGCTGTTGTACTGCGGGAATGCGGGTCCGCAAAATCCGAGCGAGCGGGGTCGCCGGTGGGTGGGCGCCGGGATCTGTGGGATCCTCGCGCAGCGGGGATGCGGGATCAACGCGTGGGGCAGACCCGGGGATCGGCGCGACCGAGTCGGAGACGGTCGATATCCGCGCTCAGAAGAACTCGTCGAGCAGGCGGTAGTAGTCGAGCCGCCAGGGGTCCGCGCCGGTGCGATCGGCGACCCACTCCGCCAGTTCCGCACCGTAGGCGGGATTGAGATCGGGGTCCGCCACCGATCGGGTGAGCAGCGCCAGATCCAGGTGACGATCGGCGATCCCCAGCCGGCCGACGTCGAGAATGCCTGTCACCGTGAGGGTTTGCGGATCGAGGAGAACGTTCGGCAGGCAGAAGTCACCGTGGCAGACCACGAGATCGGCGGCTTCGAGCACCTCGGCCCGGGCACGATCGACCTCCAACTCGCCCAATAGCTCTGCCGCGGTGAAACCTGCACGCTCACCATCGAAATCGTCCTCGTCGACCAGCCCCGCCGCGACATTCGCCGCCGCGGCCGGAACGGTCACCGCCAGCGTGCGATCGAACGGGCATTCACCAATGGGCAACGCGTGCAACGTCCGCGAGAACTCGACGAGCGCCTCGACCACTGCCGCAGCCCGGTCTCCGGGAACATCGCTCGCCGGAATCCCCGCCAGCGTCGAACTGACCAGCGTCGCCCCACCCTCCCCCGCACGCCAGTCCAGCACCCGCGGCGCACCCACCCCGATGCTCTCCAGCCACAGCAGCCGGTCCCGCTCATCCACCAACTCCGCCCGCGCGGCGGCCGTCGTAGCCGTCTTGTCGAACCGGCTGCCATCGGCACTGCGTCGTACGACGGCGTCACTACACCCGACGGTCACCACTTCCCAGTCACCCATGCGCCCGAGTCTGCCAGGCGGGACACCGCTCGGGCCTCCGCAATTCGGCGGCGACGAGTGCGCCGAGGGTGGTCCGACCCTCCGGGAAAGTGCAGTGCCCGGGTTCGAGCCGTGCCCGGCCCCGGGCATCGAGGACGAGCACGGATCAGCGAGACGCGCTCAGAGTCGTTGCCACAGAGCGGGAGTCGCTGCCGGAGTCCATCCGGCATCATGAGCGGTGTGCGCCTGCAGGCATCGATACTGCGCACCGTCGAAAGTGACCACATCACCGGCGTTGTACGCCAGCCCCTGAGCCCAGGCCGAGACGGCCGGTCCGCCGGGCGCGGGCAACTTCTGCCAGAGTGCGGGCGTCGCGGCGGGAGTCCATCCGGCATCGTGCGCGGTGTGCGCCTGAATCGCCCGATACTGCGCACCGTCGAAAGTGACGACGTCACCCACGTTGTAGACCGCACCCTGCTGCCACGCGGGCACGGTGGGCAGCGCAGCCTGCACGGTCACGGTGAGAGTCGAAGTCGGCGGGCGGTAGTCCGGCGGCGAACCGAGCGCGCAACCGTAGGCCTGAATCGTGTGGGTCCCGGCCGTGGCCGGCGTCCACTGCACGGTGGCCAGCAGATTCTCATCCGGTGCGACCGCCCGGCCCTCCAGGATGTCACCCGGTTCGGCCGAATAGGGATCGACATCAATGGCAACGGCGACGGTGCTGCGAACCTCACAGTGCACCGTGACCGTAATCGGCCGGCCGACACGGATATCGGTGTCGGACACCGTGATCGTGGTCAATCCGGCAGTCGCGGGCGTGGCGGCGACACCGGCCGCCGTAGCCATAGCCGCCATGAGGACGGCTCCGGCGCTCGCCCGGCGTACATGAGCAGATGCCATGCGTAGATCTCCTGCGTTCCAGCAATAAGATTCGTTCGCGGAGGCGAACACGCAGAAAGCTAACAGCCGGGGGCGACAGAAAACCGGGCATCGAATCGGCTACCGAATCGCCGGGTGTGGAAGATCGACTTCTAGTGCGACACAGCGAAATTCCATTCAGACGGGTTGGCACATGTGATGATGCAGCGCAATCCCAGCGACATCACGCGGTGGTGACCGCAACACGGCGCGGGTCGATCAGAGCGGCGACGGCGAGGGCCAATTCGTGGCGTTGGTCGGCTGTTCGCCGGGACGAGAGTGTGGAGTCCGTGGCATCGGCGCGGGCGAGGGTGTGGATCTGATCCAGGAGGGAGGCGGCCGGGACCGCGAGAGTGACATGGCCGGTGGATTGTGCGTATTCGATCGCGGCGATCCTGTGCTCGGTAGCGGCCCGGAGAGTGGGGGAGGCATTCGTGAGGTCGGGGCGTTCGAGAGACTGCCAGAGGAGCAGGCGTGCCAGGTGCGGAGCACCGCGATAGTGATCGAAGAGGTGCTGGGCGTAGCGGGGTAGATCCTCGGCATCGAAGGGGATCGTCGTGTGCGCCGCCGCATGGTGATTCAGAACCGCGGTGAACAGGGCATTCTTGCTGCCGTAGTAGGCGTAGAGCATGCGGGGATTCGAGCGCGCCGCCTCGGCAATGCGAGCGGTGCGAGCGCCGGCCAGGCCGAAGGCAGCGAACTCGATAGTGGCAGCGTCGAGAATTCGACGGCGCGTCGCATCGGCATCTCGTGGTTCGGCTGGTTTCGTCATCAGTACCTGCGCTCTCCAGATAAGTAAGCGGTTAATTACCGGATGACCTCGGCGAAGAGTATCGAGGTTTGCGCAGGTCACCGAGTTGGTTGCTGATCCACGCTGACGTGCGGCGTGTCGGGCGAGCAGTGCGGGGAATCTCGGGACCTCGGCGGGGGAGCGCATGGCGACGGCGACAGCGGGTAGTCGATCAGTGCATCCCATTGGCTGACGCAGGTAGGAGCAGACCATGAGCGCGATCGGGCTCACCGGCGATATCGAGCATCCCTTCACGGTCGAACCCAGCTCGGAGGACGTCACCGTCACACCGGGCGGCGGAGCCGTTCGAGCGGGAGTGCGTATCACGCCGGCCGACGAGGGCGGCATCGGTGAAGTGCGCATCGTTGTCGGTGTCATCGCCGATTCGGGGCTGAGCTTCACGCGGCACGAACTGTCCAGTGGTACGGGCGTCAGCTACCAGCCGGGAGCCGACTCGCGTGCGGATGTGCTGAGCTTCGACGGCATCGAGCTGGACACATCGGCGAATCCCGAACTGTCCGTGGAGATCACAGCGGATGCGGAGGCATCCGAGGAGCCGACCACGGTGACATTCGTAGTCGGCGCGGTGACGTGCGCGGTACCGGTGCGGATACAGGGGCCGGATTCCGAATAGTCGATGCGGCGGATATCGAGAAGGGTGGTGTTGGCGCACCCCGGATAGCCGCGCACTGGTTGGCCGGCTTCCCCGGCGGCAGGCTCGATCGCATGAACTCCTACGTCGCACAGCTCAACGGCCAACCTGCCACAGCGTCCGATCTGACTCCGGTGGCCTTCGCCGGCTATGCACACTTCACCGCTATGCAGGTGCGTGACAAAGGAATTCGCGGACTGGACCTTCATCTGGACCGGCTGCGCAACGCTTCGATGCGAATGTTCGGCCACGCACTACCGGACCAGCGGATCCGCGAGCACCTGCGCACCGCTCTCGCGGATGGGCCCGCTGATCTGTCACTCACAGCGACGGTGTTCTCACCCGCGGGCGAATTCACAGTGGCCGGAACCGATATCGAGCCGCAGGTTCTGATCCGGACCGGGCCGCCCGCCAGCGGGCCGAGCGGGCCACTCGCTCTCGACGTTGTCGAACACGAACGCGCGTTGCCGTCCATCAAGCATGTCGGTGAAGTCGCCAAGACGTATTACCTTCGCGAAGCCGTCGCGCGGGGATTCGACGATGCGGCGTTCATCGACCGCAACGGGCGATTCAGTGAGGCCACGATCTGGAATCTGGCGTTCTGGGACGGATCCGCTGTGGTGTGGCCCGAGGCGGAAATGTTGCGCGGGACCACGATGGGGATTGTTCAGCGGCAGTTGGAGCGGCTCGGCGTTCCGCAGGTCACGAAAGTTGTCACCGCCGCTGATCTTCCAGGGTTGTCCGGCGCGGTGGTCATGAACTCCTGGAATCCTGGGATCTCGGTTCATCGGATCGGGGGGACGGCGTTTCCTCGGGCTGTCGAATTCACGGAGGTTTTGCAGCGGGCCTATGACGCTGAACCGGCTGTCTTGGTTTAGGAGGCTGAGGTTTTGGGGGCGGGGGTTGCGGTTCCATCGCTACGGAGGCGAAGGCCGGAGCTGCTTCCGTGTATGCGTGGCAGAGTCTCCGGGAATCGAAGCGTTGGGTGGGTGGTTGCGGTTCGGGACGACTGGATAACGAGATACCAGCGTTGTGCGGTGGGGGAACTCGGCTGCGGTTGGGTGGCCTACCGGAGAAAGAGCAGCCTGGATAACGGAGTAGCAGCGTGGACCGGTTGGGAGACTCGACGGCGGTACCAGCCCTACCGGGCCGAAAAACGTGATCCACCACCAGCGGGGGTACGAGCAAGCCTCGAATCGACTACCGCTCAACACAATCACCCTCTGAAGCAGTACCAGCATGGAGCGATGGCGGATCTTGTGTCTGTAGGGCTCGAGAAGGTTCCCACGGCCATCCAGCCAGGCTGGGAGGGTGAACAGGCTCCCAGCTGGGGAGCCGAGGTCGGGTACGGCAGGCGAGGTAACCAGCATTGCCTCGTTGTTCTTGCTTGTTCTCCCGAACCCCGTCGGAAGATGAAGGGTGCGTGTGGGTCTCGGCTACGTCGGCCACTGGCGTGAACACCGATGCCGCTCTTTGGGGTTGGGCTTTGGGGTTTCGGCTGCGGGGCAGTGCTCTAGCAGAGTCGCCGCGCTGGGATACCCGGAATCCCCGAGGGACCTCGCACACGCGGGTGATGACTGAAATTCACGCGTGGTCTGCGAGCGGGGTCGATATGCGGTGGTGGTATCCACCCGGTCTTGCCCGGATGCTCCGAATCATCGGGCATCACGATCGTTTTCCAGCCGTTCGGACCAGAATTGACTTGTGCGTGGCAGGCATCGCACGCGAAGGTCAGGTTCTCGATGTCCGTTTCGCCACCATCAGCCCATTCCTTGATGTGGTGGACTGCGGAGCGGGTGGCGGGGGCGTCGCATCCAGGGCGGGTGCAGCCGCGTTCGACCGCGGTGAGTGCGAGGCGCTGTTCTGCCGATGCCAGGCGTTGACCACGGGAGAGGTGCAGGGGGCGGCCGGTGGCATCCACGATCACCAGGTACGGGGTGGAACGCGCGGCCAACTTGATCGCTTCGGTGATCGAGAGCGTGCCCCCGGTGTTCGTGGTAGCGAGCCCGGTACGCTGCTCCAGGTCGGTCAACCGCATGGTGACCACAGTCGAGACCGGCAGCCCCCGGTGGTACCCGAGCTTGGTGGGCCCCATATCCGGGTGCAGGAACCGCAGCAACGCATCATGATTGCGCTGGGCTTCGCTGCGGTGATCACGCTTGGCAGCAGCCCGCAACACGTTCCGAGCAGCGACGGTCGCAGCATCGGCGTCACTGTCATCGGCGTCGGACTCGGTGTCGATCCCGAGTTCTGCGGTGGTGTGCGGGCTGTCCGGGTCGTCGGGGTTACACATGCCGGGGCGGGCGAACTTGGCGAACATCGGCAGGAACACCGCACCCAACTCCGGAGTGAGCAGACCCGAGATCGGGAACATGCCATCCGCGCGTTGACGTCCGATGCAGATCCCGCGCATCCGCTGCCGGTCCTTGTCCGCGGTCAACACCCCATCGGGGTCGGCATAGGCCAGTACCCGGACCCCGAGTTGGGTCACGCCTTTGGGGTCGCCGGCGCGCGCGAAGTCGGTCAGGGAGCGTTCGGCGAGTTCCTGGAGTTCCGTTTCCACGCTGGCAGGAATCCGGTCCAGGACCTTCACGATCGCTTGCACGTGCTCAGCGGAGATCTCTCCCGCGCGCTGAGCGGCGGCGATATGCGGGAACACCGGTGGCCGCTGGAAACTGCCTTCGGACACGGTCGAGAGCCGGTCCGCGTTCCGCACCCGAGCAGCGGCGTCGAAATGGGAGATCCGCAGGGTCTGTTGCAGGTACACGATCGGGCTCTTGATCCCGGCCCGCGCGGGCAGTCCTCGTGCCGCGCATTCGAGAGCGAAGCGTTGCTTCACCGCTTCGAGTTTGCGGTAGTCCGCTTCGAGCTTGTGCATCATCTCGATGACCTGGTCATCGGATGAGGAAAACAGGGGCGATTCGAGCAGGCCCTCCACTGCGACGCCATGTCCTTCAACATGGTGCGCGATGCTGGATTCCCCTCCCGAATTCATACCCCTATTCTACTCCTCGATAGCCACCCGCAATAGCCCAATTGCATTGTGATACAACGTTATTCAGACCAAACGGCGGTTCAGATCCGCACGAAACTCGCCCCCTTCCCCTACGCCGGCAACCTACCGCCGCATTCCCACCTGCTCGGGATGAAGCCGCCGAACGAATCCCGCATCAACCAAGCGCGAGAACGCCTTACGAACCCGATCCGGTACCGGCTGCTCGATAGCCCATCCCAAAGCGGGATAGACCCAAAGCCGCTGCGTATCCCCCACCAGCGTGTTGATGACGCGGTCGACGTCACCGATCCCGGCGACGTAGTCGTCGAGCGGGACCGCCCGCGACGCACAGGTCACCTCGACCTCCGGCCACCGCTTCCGGCAGATGGCGTAGGCCCGGCGCTGCTGATACGGCCGGGAAATCAGCGTGACCGACCGGATATCACCAAGGGTCCCAGTACTTTCGAAGAGAGCACGGGTGAAATCGATGTTCTCCCCGGTGTTCGTGGCGTCGGGCTCCACCAGAATCGCATCACCAGGAACACCCGATTCCATTGCCCGCTCCCGGAAATGCACCGCCTCCCCGCGCGGAAAGAGTTCGGTCGTACCGGGCGCGTTCCCGCCGGAGAATACGATCCGCGGAAACAGCCCGCGATGATAGAGCTCCGCCGTATATACCGGCACGTCCAGATCATGGCTCCCCAACCCGATCCCGGCATCGACGGTCCGTGCCTCATGATGCATCTGCGCGTGGTCCCACAGCACCTCGACCTCCGCACGGAGTTCCACGGGAATGACCGTCGACGCCACGAGCTCTCCTCCACCGGCAAACGTGACCTCATAGCTACCAGAACGCCGCAGGGCGGCACCGAACCCGGTGCCGCCCTGCGGGAAATCCGTCGACGCGAGAAACCTCAGCGCAGGATCTGGCGCGACATCACGACGCGCTGGATCTGGTTGGTGCCCTCGTAGATCTGGGTGATCTCGCGGCGCGTGTCGGTCACCTCCGGAAACGCCAGCGAATGAGGCGCTGAGCTGCGAGACGAGATCTGGTGAGTTCTACCCGGTTCTGGGGCGTTCGGAGCTCCTGACGGCCT
The DNA here is from genome assembly GCF_040614455.1 of Nocardia sp. NPDC005978. Lineage (NCBI taxonomy): Bacteria > Bacillati > Actinomycetota > Actinomycetes > Mycobacteriales > Nocardiaceae > Nocardia > Nocardia sp. NPDC005978. The sequence continues at coordinate 6,815 of NZ_JBEXUS010000025.1, read as the reverse complement.
GGCCAGGGCTCCCTCAGGCATCCTGATACCGAATGCCGGATTCGCCGTGGCTCTCTGGGTTGCTGGTTCGATCCAGCAACCAGTGACCACGAAATTGGAGAGCATCAGCGGACGATGTTCAGCAAACTTGCGTGCATGGACACGAGCGCAAAACGGTCAGGGCTTCCTCAAGCTCTTGTGCTGGCAGTTGGATCTGTTGCGATCGCGAGCGCTGACCTCGAAGGTGCCGTACGTCGAGTCGTTGCAGACCTCTGTAACGCCGACCCAGTCAACGGGACATGGCTCGTCTTCGAAGGGCAGTCGATGGACTGGCTCATACAGAACGGGAAGGTGTTGGTGTCCGATGAGTTCGATTCAGCTCGCAGGCACGGCCATGGTGACCTCCCCAACCTATTTCGGCAGGCTGAACGCCTGAAGGCTGAGCGCAACTTGGTAATCCATGGCCAGTGGTACCCCGAGTGCAGCTACCCGCATCCAGAGGATGCCGCCTTAATGTGCACACCTCATTCAGCAGACACGTATGCACAGGCCGGACCCGTTTGTCACGTGGAGGGTAGTCGGTACAGAAAATGGTCGCTGGAACAGGCATGGGCTGTCTCAGAGATAGAGGAACTGGCGGACCGGCTGGATCAGCTGGCCAATCGGTTCTGCAGCATCTATAACCTTCCGGACATCCCGTAGTGCCGCTGATCGCTCGGGTGTCCGGGGACTTCTCTTTCCCCGCTTCCTCATACAGGCCATCCTCTGTGGAGGGAGGGCGTGGCAAGGATGCCGTAGGCACCGCGTAGCGGACAGCGGCAGCTGGTCCTTGACTCGTCCTTCCGGAGCGAGACAATCGGGCCGATGAGGAGGCGGGAAGCTACCAACCGTAGGAGCTCCAACCTCGATGGCGAGAGTCCGGCGCGAGAGTCACTTGATGTCGGAGTCCGCGGTGAGAGTGCCGGCCGATTCGTCGACGGTGAGCGGGACCGGCGATCGGTGTCGATGCTCGGTCCGCCCTGCCCTTCACGTCGGGTCTGATGCTGGTGAGCTCACTAGGTTTGGCGGTGTGGGCGAGCCGCCGACGCGCCGACGCTCCGGCGGGCGGAGCGGAGCCCAGCCGTTGTGCGGCGTCAGCGTGGTGGCGGCGCGCACGCGCCGCCCTTGAACCTATGTAGCGAAACTCGGCGACGAGTCCGGAACCGGCTGGCGCTCAGAGCATGTAGCTCACTGCCTCGGAGAGGGTGTGCATGGTCGCGACGACAGCGTCGGGCGCGTACTCGGCGAAGAGTTGCATTTTCTCCGGGCTGTTCGCGAGAGCGATGACCGCCACCGACGCAGCGCGGGCGGCTTGGATATCGCTGACCGAATCCCCGATGAAGACACATTGGTCAGGCGTTTCCTGGGTGAACTCGATTGCCCGGGTCAGCAGGTATGGATTCGGTTTCAGCAGCGGGACATTGATCATCGTTCGACCGAAGATGCTGTGCCGGAGGTAGTCCGGCAACTCATCGTGAGCAGCGATGTACACGCTGACGGCTTCCGAAGAGTTGTTGGTGACCACGCAAGTTTCGTAGTGGGTCTGATCTACGAGCCGCATGAAATTGCCGAAATAGGGTGTTGCCTGTGCTGATTGGACAGCCTCGACCTCGATCTCAGCGAATCGGCGTTCGATTCTCTCGCCGGTCGCCCGTCCGAGCGAGGCCGCGTAATGAAGGACATCGAAGGGGTCTCTCGTCCTGGCGATGCCTTCCGGTACAGGCAAGTTGATCTCTTTGACGAGGGTGTCGGCCGCTTCCCGGCCGGAAAGACCCGAGAACACGGAACAAACCGACCCATCGAAGTCCAGGAGCAGAACCGATCGTTGCCAGAGCAGATCCAGCAATTCATTCACGGTCGGTAGTCCTCGGCGACCGAGTTCCAAATGCTGTCGAACCAGGCCCGAGACCGGGGGACGAACTGGATTTGCGCCGAGGCCGGGCGCGGATAGTTCGAGTCGAGGGCGTCCACGTGCCCGAGCGTAGCCGAGCACCTGGAATGATCCAGAACCTCGAAGCTACCGGGTAGGCAGGCAAAGACCGAGGGCGGTACCGAATCCGGTACCGCCCTCGGGAAACTTGCTGCCGCGGAAGGGGATCAGCGCAGGATCTGGCGGCTCATCACGACGCGCTGGATCTGGTTGGTGCCCTCGTAGATCTGGGTGATCTTGGCGTCGCGCATCATCCGCTCCACGGGGAAGTCGGTGGTGTAGCCGGCGCCGCCGAACAGCTGGACCGCGTTCGTCGTCACCTCCATCGCCACGTCGGAGGCGAAGCACTTCGCGGCGGCGGAGATGAACCCGAGGTTCTTCTCGCCGCGCTCGGCGCGGGCCGCGGAGGTGTAGACCATCAGGCGGGCGGCCTCGATCTTCATCGCCATGTCGGCCAGCATGAACTCGGTGTTCTGGAACGACGCGATCGTCTTGCCGAACTGCTTGCGGTCCTTGGTGTAGGCGATCGCGGCATCCAGGGCGCCCTGGGCGATGCCGACGGCCTGCGCGCCGATCGTCGGGCGGGTGTGATCCAGGGTCTGCAGGGCGGTCTTGAAGCCGGTGCCGGGCTCGCCGATGATCCGGTCGCCGGGAACCTTGCAGTTCTCGAAGTACAGCTCGGCGGTGGGCGAACCCTTGATGCCCAGCTTGTGTTCCAGCGGGCCGACCACGAAGCCCTCGTCGTCCTTGTGGACCATGAACGCCGAGATGCCGTTCGCGCCCTTGTCGGCGTCGGTCACGGCCATCACGGTGTACCAGTCGGACTTGCCGCCGTTGGTGATCCAGCACTTCGAGCCGTTGATGATCCAGCCGTCGCCGTCCGCCTTCGCGCGGGTGCGCATCGAGGCGGCGTCGGAGCCTGCCTCACGCTCGGACAGCGCGTAGGACGCCATCCCGCCGTTGACGATGGTCGGCAGCACCTGCTGCTTGAGCTCGTCCGAGCCGTTCAGGATCAGGCCCATGGTGCCGAGCTTGTTCACGGCCGGGATCAGCGAGGACGAACCACAGACGCGGGCGACCTCCTCGATCACGATGCAGGTCGCGACCGAGTCCGCGCCCTGACCGCCGAAGGCGTCCGGCACGTGCACCGCGTTGAAGCCCGCGGCATTGAGCGCGGTCAGCGCCTCCTCCGGGAAACGCGACTTGCCGTCGACGTCCTTGGCGTAGGGCGCGATCTCCTTCTCGGACAGACCGCGAATGGCCTCGCGCAGCTCATTGTGGAAATCCTCGAGCTGGAACAGATTGAAATCGGGGTTGCCCGCCATGGGAGTTCGTCTCCTGGTCGTCGGATCGGATCGCCGCTGGTTACCCAGCATCCTCGGCACTGAGTGCCATTCACGAGATAGTGTACGCCGCAATAGTGCGACCACATGCGTTTACTCCCCCATCAAGGGGTGGCACGCAGTGTCATATATGCCACTGTTTACCGGTTACAGCCTATCGAGGCGACTGGCCAGCAAGTCAGCGACCTGCCGGGGCGGCATGTCCCTCGGAAACACGGCTACCACCATTTGATCATCGGCGGCCCGGTTCGCGGCGTGCCCGGAACCGGACGATTCCGACCGCACAGCAACCGGCCCGCGTTCACCCCGCGGAATCGTCGCCAGCGCCGCGCGCAGATCCGCCGACCCGGCCGCCGACTGCCCGCGCACCATGCGCCGCAGCAGATAGTTGTGCGTGGCCGTCACCGCGGCGGTGAACTGCACCAGCGCCAGATCCGAACTCCCCGCGAGCTTTTCACGCAGATAGTCGGTGAACAACCGCTCGTAGCGGAACACCGTCACGATCTCGCGCTCGCGCAGCGCGGGCACCTGGCGTACCACCCCGTACCGGCGCACCGCCAGCTCTCGCCACTGCGTGAACCGCTCGAACACCCCGATCACGGCCTCGCACACCGCATCCCACGGATCGCCCTGCGCGGTATCGAGGAACTCCCGCGCCTGCGCCAGCTGGGACTCGTGATCGGCGAAGACCACGTCCTCCTTCGACCGGAACTGCCGGAAGAAGGTACGCCGCGAGATACCCGCCGCCTCCGCGATCTCATCGACAGTCGTTGCCTCGTAACCCTTGTCGGAGAAGAGCCGCAGAGCCTGATCGACGACGCGCAGCCGCCGCGCGGTCGCGTCCGCACCGGAGCGGGCAGCGGGAGAAGGGTCAACGGTCACCGCTCAACCGTAGCCATAGGAACCCGCACACCCGGCATGCAGCCGTTGCGGCGCGCATCCTCGGCGGTTCGCAGCGGCGTTGCGGATCCGCAGCGCGCGTCCGGGCGAATCGATGACCCAGGGAACGACTCGGCCGAGCCGAACGCCCGAACCGGACGTCGTGCGCGACGACCGCCCGGCGGACTCGAACCGGCCGGCGCGAACCGGCTCGGCCCGGCCAACTCGAACCGGCTCAGCCCAGCAGGCTCGAGCGCAGCTTGGCGTCCTTCTCCAGGACCATCTTCTCCAGGTCGGTCTGGAACTGCTCCATCTTCGTGCGCAGCGCCGTGTCCGAGGCCGCGAGAATGCGCACGGCCAGCAGACCCGCGTTGCGCGCCCCGCCGATCGACACGGTCGCCACCGGGACGCCCGCCGGCATCTGCACGATCGACAGCAGCGAATCCATGCCGTCCAGGTGCTTGAGGGGAACCGGGACGCCGATCACCGGGAGCGGGGTCGCCGAGGCGACCATGCCGGGCAGGTGCGCCGCGCCGCCCGCGCCGGCGATGATCACCTGCACGCCGCGACCCGCCGCTTCGCGGGCGTAATCGAGCATGCGCTGGGGCGTGCGGTGCGCCGAGACCACGCCGACCTCGAAGCGAATCCCGAACTCGGCCAGCGCTTCCGCGGCCGCGACCATGGTCGGCCAATCGGAGTCGCTGCCCATGATCAGGCCAACCTGTGCGGTCTCAGTCATGATGCGGATCCCATCCATCGGTCCAAATCGCGTGCGACATCCAGTGCGCCGCGCGCTCGGCCTTCTCCCGGGTGGCCTCGACCTCGTCGCCGAGCACGTTGATGTGGCCGATCTTGCGATCGGGCCGCTCACCCTTGCCGTACAGGTGCACCTTGGCCTCGGGCAGGCGCGCCGCCAGATGATGCAGCCGCTCGTCCATCGACATCTCCGGGGCCTGCGCGGCGCCGAGGATGTTCGCCATCACCGTCACCGGCGCCAGCGGGCGGGTGCTGCCCAGCGGGTAGTCCAGCACCGCGCGCAGATGCTGCTCGAACTGGCCCGTGCAGGCCCCGTCCATCCCCCAGTGCCCGGAATTGTGCGGGCGCATGGCCAACTCGTTCACCAGCAGCTCACCCGAGCGCGTCTCGAAGAACTCGACCGCCATCGCACCGGTGACGCCGAGCTCGGCCGCGAGGCGCAGCGCCAGGCCCTCGGCCTCGGAACCGCGCTGCTCGGGCAGGTCCGGCGCGGGCGCGATGACCACCGCGCACTGACCGTTGCGCTGCACGGTCTCCACCACCGGCCAGGTCGCGGCCTGCCCGAACGGGGACCGCGCCACCATCGCCGACAGCTCGCGAGCCAGCTCCACCTTGGTCTCGGCCAGCAGCGAAACACCATGCGTCAGTTGGTCGGCCACGATCGTCTCGGCCTCGGCCGCGTCCGCGGGCATCCACACGCCGCGCCCGTCGTAGCCGCCGCGCACCGCCTTGAGCACGAACGGCCAGCCGTGCGCGTCACCGAAGGCGACGGCGTCGGTGATCGAAGTCACCTCCGCGAATTCCGGGATCGGCACGCCCAGCTCGGCCAGTTTGCGGCGCATGCGCAGTTTGTCCTGAGCGAAGATCAGCGCGCTCGGCGGCGGCTGCACGTTCACGCCCTCGGCGATCAGCTCCTCGAGCAGTTCGGTGGGCACGCCCTCGTGGTCGAAGGTCACCGCGTGCGAACCGACCGCGGCCTTGCGCAGGGCAGTCAGATCACCGTGGCTGCCGAACACCACATCGGGCGTCACCTGGGCGGCCGGGTCATCGGGCCGCTCCGCCAGCACTCGCAGCCGCTGGCCCAGGGCGATCGCCGCCTGGTGGGTCATGCGCGCGAGCTGGCCGCCACCGATCATCGTCACGGTGGGCATCGCGGAGGAGTCGAAGGAACGTGCGTTCACGTTCATAAATGTTGTCATGTGGCCAACCCCCCAGTTGCCGCGGGTTGCTCATGGCCTCCGCAGGCGACGTAGACTCGCGAGGTGTCATTCGTCGACGACGTGGTAAACGTCCTGCCCAAGCCCCTGCGGGACCTCGCAGACCGCCATTACGAACTGTTGAAGTTCGCGATTGTCGGTGCGACCACGTTCGTCATCGACATCGGCATCTTCTACGTCCTGAAATGGACGATTCTCGACGAGAAGCCGACCATCGCGCGGGTGCTCTCGGGCATCGTCGCGGTCATCGTGTCCTACATCCTCAATCGGGAATGGACCTTCGACAAACGCGGCGGCAGAGAGAAGCATCACGAAGCACTGCTGTTCTTCGCGGTGAGCGGGATCGGCGTGGTGCTGGCCAGCATCCCGCTGTGGCTCTCGAACAATGTGCTCGACCTGCGCCAGCCGCACGTGAGCTTCACCGTCGAGAACATCACCGACTTCATCAGCGCGTTCATCATCGGCAACCTGCTGCAGATGGCGTTCCGGTTCTGGGCCATGAAGCGCTGGGTCTTCCCGGACGAGATGGCCGAGATGGAATCCGAGCTCGAGGACCTCATCAACGAGGAGCAACTCGGACATGCGTCGCTGCGCGGCCCGCTCGCGATCGACACGGCAGCCGCGACGCGGCTCGACGGCACGTTCGCGCTGCATCCGTCGCTCGTGCAGACC